>NZ_JAXCHR010000002.1:0-276453 GCF_035984465.1 Polaromonas sp. CG_9.5 | reverse complement strand
GTTTGACCCTGCCGCATTCGACGTGGCCGAAATCAACCAGTGGCTCCACCAGACTGAGTCTTGAATTTCAATACGGGTACTGGGCGGACGCTTACGCGCAAGCTGATTACCGTGACGCTGCAGACGCCTTTGCGCGACGCCTGGGCGCTGCTGCGCACGCACCGCATCAGGGCGCTGCCCGTGGTGGACAGCGATATGCGGGTGGTCGGCATCATCACGCTGGCCGATTTTTTGCGCGCAGCCGATCTGGATGTGTACGAAGGTTTTGACGGCAAGCTGAAAAAGCTCATCAACGCCACGCGCCGCATTTACTCAAAAAAACCCGAGGTCGTGGAGCACGTCATGATGCGCAACGTGCAAGTCGCCGGCATGCAGCAGCATCTGGTGGACCTGGTGCCGCTGTTTGGCACGACCGGTCACCACCACATTCCGATCCTTGACGAAGAAAAAAAATTGGTTGGCATCATCACCCAGTCCAATCTGGTGGCGGCGTTGGGGCGGGCTGCCGATCCGACGACCTGAGCGGCGTTGCCGCCTGAAGATGGCCCTAATCTGCAGGCTGCCGGGCTGCATGCGTTCTGGCCGGAAAACCGCTGATTTATCCATGAAAAGAGGCGCTTGTGCAGTCTGCACAAGCGCCTCCAGCTATTAATAAAGTAGCAAAGAATGCTTGATGTCTTGCCTTCTTTGCGGGTCAGTCAAATGCTTTGCCCCAGCCCTCCACCTTCAAGGCTGAAGTCAAGCGGCCTTTTCAGACTTTGCTGATACAGGCGCAGACGCCTGGGCTTTCAGGCCGCCAGCTTGGCTTGCACGCGCAGGCGCGTGATGGTGCCGATCTGCGACAGGGCTTCACTCAGTTCAGTGTCGCTGTCTCTTTCGATGCGGGTGCGCAGCTGGTCAAAAATCTCGTTCTTGCTGTAGCGCCGCACGGCAATGATGAACGGGAAACTGTGGCGGTCGAGGTAACGCTGGTTGAGCTGGCGCAGCTCGCCAACCTCGTTCTTGCTCAGCGCATTGAGGCCGGCGCTGGCCTGCTCGCCCACCGACTCGGTGGTCATCGTGCCGGCCTCGGCCTCTTTGCCGGCCAGTTCAGGGTGGCCGCACAAAAAAGCGATTTGCGTGTCGCGCGGCGCTGTGCGCACCACGCCGATCATGGCGCCATGCAAATCATCAATAGTCGCAAACGGCCTTGCCGCCCACGCCCCTTGGGCCACCCAGGGCGAATGCTCGAAGGTGCTGCCGAATGCGGCCACAAAGTCGTCTTGCTGCAGGGTGTTGACGGCGTCGAGGTCGAGCGCCTGTGTGGTGTCAGTCATGTCGGGTCATCCAGTCTTGTCAGGGGGATTCAATGAAAAGTGGCTTTGGTGGCCGCCACGGTTTTTTGAATGCGCGGAACGAACATCAGAATCAAAATCGTCGCGCAGATCTCGAACGCCGCCACCACGTACAGGCCGGTGGTCAGTTGGCCCGTCGAGGTCTTGATGACGCCCAGCATCCACGGTGCGCCAAAACCGGCCAGGTTGGCGACCGAGTTGATCAGCGCCACGCCGCCAGCGGCCGCAGCACCCGACAGGAACCGGTTGGGCATCTGCCAGAACACCGGAATGGCGCTCATGGTGCCGACGATGGCCAGTGCCAGCATCACCAGGGTCAGCAAGGGGCTGGTTTTGAGCAGCAAGGCAATCACCAGCAGCGAGACTGAACCCAGGGCGGCGGCCAGGCCACAGTGGTAGCGCGATTCCTGGTGTTTGTCGGAATGGATGCCGTTGAAAATCATGCCGGCCGCGCCGCACAGGTAGGCGGCAGCCATGATCCAGCCGACCGCCATCGGGCTGGTGAAGCCGACTTCCTTGACCAGCGTCGGGCCGTAAAACGTCAGCGACGAGTTGGCGGCGATGATGCAGAAATAAATCGCAATCATCAGCCAGATTTTTCCGTCCTTCAGCGAAGCCAGCAGGCTGTGCTCGCGGTGGCCCATTGCGGCCGAGTCGCGCTCCAGATCGGCGTGCACCAGCTTGCGTTCGCGCTCGGTCAGCCAATGGGCCTGCTCGGGTTTGTCGGTCAGGTAGAAATAAGTGGCGATGCCGGCCAGCACCGAAGGAATGCCTTCGATCAGGAACACCCACTGCCAGCCAGCCCAGCCGTTGACGCCGTTCAGCTGCGTCATGATGGTGCCTGCCAGCGGCCCGCCAATCACACCGGCGAAAGCCGAGGCTGACATGAACATGCCAAACGCCTTGGCGCGGCGGTCGTTGGGGAACCAGAAGGTCAGGTACAAGATGATGCCGGGGTAGAAGCCGGCCTCAAACACGCCCAGCAAAAAGCGCAGGAAATAAAACATGCCTGACGTTTTGACAAACATCATGGCGATGCTGGTCAGGCCCCAGCCAATCGTGATGCGCATGATGGTTTTTTTGGCGCCGATTTTTTGCAGCAGCAGGTTGCTGGGCACTTCAAAGAAAAAGTAGCCCAGAAAAAAGATGCCGGCACCCAGCCCGTAGATGGCTTCGCTCCATTTCAGGTCGTCCAGCATCGTCAGCTTGACGAAGCCGATGTTGACGCGGTCCAGCCAGGCCAGAATCCACAGCATCATCAAAAACGGAATCAACCGCATAAAAATTTTCTTGTAAATGCCGTCCAGTTCCGTCTTTGCGGGGGCTTGGTCGGCGGGCAGGGCAATGGTTGCAGTGCTCATGCTTGTCTCCGTGTAATAGTGGTTAAGCCAGGCTTGAAAAGCCTGCATCTGTCGCATCGGCGCCTGGGGGCACAGCGCGTTGCGACAGGTGGCCCCAGTCTAAGAACAAGCCTTCAATAATGCGCACCCCTGTTGTTATGAATGTCATAGCAGAATCGAATAACATGCCTTGATGACTACTGCCACCGCGCCATGAGCCGCCTTGCCGACCCGGTGGACAGCTACCTGCTGCGCGTGCTGGTGACGCTGGTAACCGAGCGCAACGTCTCGCGCACCGCCATCCGCCTTAACCAGTCGCAGCCCGCCATCAGCAGTGCCCTGAAGCGCTTGCGCGAGGTCTTTGGCGACCCGCTTCTGGTGCGCGAAAAAGGCGGCATGGCGCCCACCGACCGCGCCTTGGTGCTGCGCGAGCAGGCGCGGCGCGCGCTGGGCGAGATTGACGCGATGCTGACCGGTGCCGAAGCGTTCGATCCAGCCTCCAGCCTGCAGACCTTTCGCCTGGGCTCGCCCGATTTCATCGTGACCACCTTTCTGGCCGGGGCGGTAGAACGCTTTTGCCGGGCAGCGCCCCGTGCCCGGCTGGTGGTGCAGCCGCTGGGCGCGGTGTTTGACTATGAAAGCGCACTGGCCACGGGCGAGCTTGATGTGGTGATTGGCAACTGGCCGCAACCGCCGCAGCAGCTGCACCTGTCGGTGCTGCTGGAAGACGACGTCGTCTGCCTGATGAACCGCAACGACCCGCGTGCCGGCGGCATGACGCGCGAACAATATCTGGCAGCGCGTCACCTGGTGCCGCTGCCGTATTCGCAATCTCAGCGGGGCGTGGTGGACACCTATCTGGCCAACCAGCGCGTGGCGCGCGATGCCCGCGTGACAGTGCCTTACTTTGAGCTGGCGCCGCACTTGCTGGTGAACACCGACCTGGTGTTCACCACCGGACGCCACTTTGCCGAACACTTTGCGCGCAGCATGCCGCTGACGGTTTCAAGCCCGCCATTTGACTTTCCGCGCATGCGCTTTTACCAGCTCTGGCACGAGCGCTCGCACCATGCGGCGGCACACCGCTGGTTTCGTAAGCTGCTGTCGGATGCGGCCAGCGATGTGGCCAAGGCGCTTCCCGCTGCCAATCGCCCGATGTCGAGCGAAGGCGCTGGCAGCGATTAAAGCCGTTGCCGGCGCTCAGGATTCAGGGGAGCAAGTAGGACGTTCAGCGGCTGCGGCGCGCTGCGGCTTCGTGCAGCACCGCCATGGCTTCGTCTCCCAGCACCGGGCCATCGACCTGCATCGCAGGCGAGGCACCCGCCACCACTTCAACGCAGCGGATCGGCAGCGACTCGCCACCAAACAGGGCCGACATTTGCGGATTGGTCGCGCCATACACCACGCGCTGCACGCCAGCCCAGAACATCACGCCGGTACACATGGCGCACGGCTCGCCGCTGGCGTAGACCGTGCTGCCCTTGACGGCATCCGCGCCCAGGCGCGCCGTGACCTCGCGCACCGCAACGACTTCGGCGTGCGCCATGCCGTCGCCGCTGGTCACTTGCGTGTTGCCCGCCACCTGCAAAACCTCGCCACTGGCTGACACCAGCGTCGCGCCATAAGGCTGGTTGCCGGCGTCAAGCGCCTCGCGGGAGGCGGCAATCGCCATGCGCATCGCGGCCAGTTCGTGGGGAGCCAGGTTGGCGGATGGGTGATTGTCGGAATGAAGCGGCATGGGGCTGTCTTTCTTGGGGTGAATGGATGCTTGCGAGCGGCCAAGTGTAGGAAACCAAACGGTTTGAAGGGCAGGCAGGGGTAACCGACATTGCGGTATAAGCCCCCGGGCGCACCAATGGGCAATCTGACGCGCCAAAATGCCACGCGGCCATTGACGCCACTGCCCCAATCGCAATTCATGCGGCTTTCAGCGCTCGGCGCCAACCGCCACGCGCGTAAAACTGACGCGCCACGTTCATATTGACGAACAGCGCAGGAAAAGCTGTACGGCGTTTTGCAGCGCACTGGCGCTTGTCCGGATTCAATCCCTGCCAGCTGCATGCACTGCGGCGGGGTGTCTAATCCAGCCATGAACAAAAATCGCAGCGCCAGTCCCACTGCGTTGGGCAGGGCGCAGCGTGCCGGTGGTTGCGTGGTGTTCTCATGCTGTTTGCAGGAGCCGTCAAAATGAGTGTTTCGTGGTATTCAAAAAATCTGGGTGACGGTGTCTGGGCTTACAGCGTCATGGATCAGGTGAAAGACACGTTTGGCCCGCTTTTCGTGCTGGCCGGTGAGCCGCTGGACATGGCGGTGTTCACCCGCTACGAATCCGAGGGGCGCTTGCAATGCGAAGTGATGGCCTATTTTTCTCCGGCGGCTGCCACCGTGGCCCATGTGTTCGATGCCGCGCCCTGCGACAAGCCGCAGCTGGACAATCTGGATTTGCTCGGCGGTGATGCGCGTTGCTGGCCTCTTCTTTTTCCGGAAAACAAGTAAAAACCCCGCGTGGCGCATGCCACACGGGGTTTTATTGCTACGCAGTTGATAGCGATTTTGAAGCGGGCTTTCGTGGCCCGCAACGGCTGAAACCGCTGACTGGCCGCGTCAGCAGCCGCTCAAACTCAACTGACCCGGATCAGTTTTTTGTTCACGAATTCCTGGATGCCCGCGCCTGACAGCTCGCGGCCATAGCCTGAATTCTTCACGCCGCCAAACGGCAGTTCCGGCGACGATGCAGCGCCCGAGTTGATGAACACCATGCCGGTGTCGATGCGCCGCGCCACGCGCTTGCCGCGCTCAATGTCCTGCGTAAACACCGAGCCGCCTAGGCCAAACGGTGAATCATTGGCCAGCGCCACAGCCGCATCTTCGTCGGCGACGCGGAAGAACAGCGCCACCGGGCCAAAGAACTCCTGCATGTACGCCGGGTTGCCTTTGTCGATGTCGGCCAGCACGGTCGGCTGCATGAAAGCGCCTTCATGGCCTTCAATGCGTTTGCCGCCCATCAGCACGCGTGCGCCGCCAGCGACTGCCTCGTCCACCTGGCCGATCAGGTTCTTCAGGGCTTCGCTAGAGGACAGCGGTGCCAGCGTGGTCTGCTTGTCCATCGGGTCGCCGGGCTTGAAGTTTTCCAGCGCCGCCTGGAATTTCTTCAGGAAACCGTCCGCCATTGATTCGACCACGATGAAACGCTTGGACGCGGTGCAGGCCTGGCCTGAATTGCTCATGCGGCCGCTGACGGCATGCTTGACGGCCTTGTCGAGGTCGGCGTCGTCCAGCACGATGAAGGCGTCGCTGCCGCCAAGTTCCATCGTCGTTTTCTTCAGGTTTTGTCCGGCTCGTGCGGCCACCACGGCACCGGCGGCTTCGCTGCCGGTCAGCGCCACGGCGCGAATACGCACGTCGTCAATCACCTGCGCCACCTGGTCCTTGGAGATGAACAGGTTGGTGTAAGCGCCAGCGGGTGCACCGGCTTCAAGCATCAGCCGCTCCCAGGCCAGCGCGCACTGCGGCACGCTCGACGCGTGCTTGATCATCACCACGTTGCCGGCCATCAGGTTGGGCGCGGCAAAGCGGGCGATCTGGTAGTACGGGTAGTTCCACGGCTCGACGCCAAACAGCACGCCGATGGGGCTGCTTTCGACCATCGCTTCGCCCTTGGGCGTGGCGATTTTTTCAGGCGCCAAAAAGGCCTCGGCATGCTCGGCGTAGTAATCAAGAATGGCCGCGCTCAAAGCAACCTCGCCCAGGCTTTGCGGCAGCAGCTTGCCCATTTCCAGCGTGATCAGCTCGGCAAACTCTTGCGGGCGCTCGCGCAGGATGGCGGCGGCGCGAGCCAGCACGGCCGAGCGCTCGGCAAAGCTTTTGGCGCGCCATTCGTTTTCAAAACAACTAGACGCTTGGCTGAGTTTTTCTTCCAGCGCGGCATCGTTGATTTCGTCAAATTTCTGCAGGACTTTTCCGTTGTAGGGATTGGTACTTTGGTAGGCCATGGTTTCCTTTTTGATCGGTTGACAGACAGACTATTAAAGCCGTGGGCGGCATGCCTGACCATCGGCGGTCAAGCTGCGCGCCCGTAGGGTATTGCGTGACTTATTCGCCCTTGAGCTGGCGCACCACGGCCAGCGCTGCCGCTTCTGACGAGGCCGGGTTCTGGCCGGTGATCAGCTTGCCGTCGGTGACGACATACGACTGCCAGTCCGCGCCCTTGCTGTAGTGACCGCCGTTTTTCACCAGCATATCTTCAACCAGGAAAGGCACGATGTCGGTCAGTTGCACGCCGGCTTCTTCGGTGTTGGTAAAGCCGGTGACTTTCTTGCCCTTGACCAGCGGTGAGCCGTCGGCGGCTTTCACATGGCGCAGCACGCCGGGCGCATGGCAAACGGCAGACACCGTTTTGCCGGCAGCGGCCATGGATTCGATCAATTTGATCG
Source organism: Polaromonas sp. CG_9.5 (assembly GCF_035984465.1). Classification (NCBI taxonomy): domain Bacteria; kingdom Pseudomonadati; phylum Pseudomonadota; class Betaproteobacteria; order Burkholderiales; family Comamonadaceae; genus Polaromonas; species Polaromonas sp. CG_9.5. Next base: position 269,346 of record NZ_JAXCHR010000002.1, on the reverse strand, counting down.
AATCGGCGTCTTCGGCCAAATCCCACAGCGGGCCGTGGCCGCCGGGGTAAAACAGCGCGTCAAAGCCATCGCCTGACACTTCCGACAGCTTGCCGGTGTGGGCCAGTGCGGCCTGCGCAGCGGCGTCGGCCTTGAAGCGGCGCGTGGAATCGGTTTGTGCGTCCGGCTCATCGCTTTTCGGGTCGAGCGGCGGCTGGCCGCCTTTGGGCGACACCAGCGTCACGTCGGCGCCCGCATCCTTGAAGGCGTAATAAGGCGCGGCAAATTCTTCCAGCCAGAAGCCGGTTTTCTTGCCGGTGTTGCCGAGCTGGTCGTGCGAGGTGAGAACCATCAGAATTTTCATGTCATGTCCTTTTTTGCGCCGTTTCCTGGCTCAGCCGGGGCAGGAACGGGCAGTGGGTGAGGTCAAAATGGCTGAACGGCAACTGTTTATCAATGAAAAATTGCTTTTGCGCAAGTACCACGGGCACAAGCAGCTATTTATTTAATAGCAGCTTGCGGCGCGCGTGTTTTACGCCTGCGGCAAGTCCAGCGTCGGGTAATCGGTGTAACCGTGTGCGCCGCCGCCGTAGAACGTCGTGCGGTCGGGTTTGTTGAGTGCCGCGCCCTGGCGGAAACGCGCAACCAGATCAGGGTTGGCAATAAAGGGCCGGCCAAAGGCGACGGCGTCAGCCGTGCCTTGCTCAATCAGCGCTTCGGCATCGGCTGCGGTGTAGCCGCCGCAGAAAATCAGCGCGCCGTTGAAGGCCGCGCGAAGCTGCGCGCGGAAGGCGTCGCTCAGTTCGGGGCCACCGGCCCAGTCGGGTTCGGCAATGTGCAAATAAGCAATGCCGCGTTCGCTGAAGGCGTTGGCCAGGTACAGCGCGCTGGCTTCGGCCTCGGCGTCGTTGATGCCTTGCGCCACGAAATGCGGCGACATGCGCACGCCGACCTGCTTGGCGCCGATGACTTCAATCACCGCATCAAGCACTTCGAGCGTCAGGCGGGCGCGGTTTTCCAGGCTGCCGCCGTAGGCGTCGGTACGCTGGTTGCTGTTGGTCGACAAGAACTGCTGCAGCAGATAGCCATTGGCCGCATGCACTTCCAGAAAGTCAAAGCCGGCCCGCTGGCCGCGCTCTGCCGCCTGGCGGTATTGCGCGACGATGCCGGGCAGCTCTTCAGTTGCCAGCGCGCGCGGCATTTCGGTCGGCACGTTTTCTTGCTTGCCATCGGGCTGGATCACGAAGCACTGTGCGCCTTCGGCAATCAGCGCTGACGGCGCGACCGGGGCCGCACCGTTTTCCTGCAGCAGCGAATGCGAGACGCGGCCCACGTGCCAGAGCTGCAGCGAAATATGGCCGTAATTGGCATGCACGGCTTTCACTACGTCGGTCCAGCCGGCTTCCTGGGCATCGGTGTAAATGCCGGGCGTCAGGGCGTAACCCTGGCCTTGGCGCGACACCTGGGTGGCTTCGGTGACGATCAGGCCGGCACTGGCGCGCTGGGTGTAGTACTCGGTATTGAGGGCAGTAGGGATGTCGCCCGGCTGGCCGGCCCGCGAGCGGGTCAGCGGCGCCATGACGACGCGGTTGGGCAGCGTGGTGTTGCCCATCTTCAGGGGGGCGAGGAGTTTTTTCAGCATTGGGATTTTCTGGGTTAAGGAATAAAAATGAGGCTGTTTTTGCCAAGAGTGCTGGTACAACAGTCCGGGCTGCGGGTTTCAGACGTTCGCAGTGACCGCAGGAACGCCAGCGCCTTACAGCGCCGCTTCCAGAATCGTCCGGCTGACTTGCGGCGTGATGTCCTTGTGTTCGCCCAGGCTGGTCATGCCGTGGCTTTCAAGTTGCTTGACCACCGCATCGACCGCTTCGCTGCCGAGGTCGTAGCCCGACAGGCGGGTGCTGATGCCCACGCTTTCAAAAAACGCGCGGGTGCGGGCGATGGCCGCGTCAATCCGCTCGTCGTCGGTGCCGCTGGTGATGTGCCAGACGCGCTCGGCGTATTGCAGCAGCTTGGCGCGTTTGGTCTTGCGCTGCACATTGAGCAGCGAAGGCAGCACGATGGCCAGCGTGCGCGCATGGTCGATGCCATACAGCGCCGTCAGTTCGTGGCCGATCATGTGCGTGGCCCAGTCCTGCGGCACACCGGCACCGATCAGCCCATTAAGCGCCAGCGTAGCGGTCCACATCAAATTGGCGCGCGTGTCGTAGTCTTCCGGTTCCGCCAGCGCCTTGGGGGCAATTTCAATCAGCGTTTGCAGCAGGCCTTCGGCAAAGCGGTCTTGCGCCAGGCCCTGCACCGGGTAGGTCATGTACTGCTCGACGGTGTGGACAAATGCATCGACGATGCCGTTGGCGATCTGCTTGGTGGGCAGCGTGAAGGTCTTGGTTGGGTCGAGCACCGAGAACACCGGAAACACGTGGCGGCTCGAGAAAGCCAGCTTGGTGTGCGTGGCCTTGCGGGTCACGACCGCGCCGTTGTTCATTTCCGACCCCGTGGCGGGCAAGGTCAGCACCGTGCCAAAGGGCAGGGTGCGGGTCACGTTGCTACCGTGCTTAAGCAAGATGTCCCACGCATCGCCGTCAAAGCAAGCGGCTGCTGCGACAAACTTGGTGCCGTCAATCACCGAGCCGCCGCCAACGGCCAGCAAAAAGTCGATCTTTTCATGCTTGACCTGCTCGACCGCTTTCATCAGCGTTTCGTAGGTTGGATTCGGTTCGATGCCGCCAAACTCCTGCACCACGCGCTCACCCAGCGCGGCCCTGACTTCGGCCAGCGTGCCGGTCTTCTCGGCACTGGCGCCGCCGTACAGAATCAGCACTTTGGCGCTGGCGGGCACCAGGTTGGCCAGCTCGGCGACCTTGTCAGGTCCGAAAACGATTTGGGTGGGGTTGTAAAACTCAAAACTCTGCATGCGTATCTCCTGAATTAGACCAGTCGGCTAATAGTTGTGAAAAAAAATGGCACGCAGGGCGGGCGCCGTGCGGGCCGGATGGTGGGTAAAAAAACTCAGGCGGCGCTCTGCCGTGGCAGTTTCAGCAAGCCCAACGTGGCGGTCATGGCGGCGTCCATCGCGCTGCGTTCGCGCCGTACTTTGGTCAGCAGGGCCGCACCCAGCCACAACTCGTACAGCGACAGCGCCGTCTGGTGGGCATCAAAGTCACTGGACAGCGAACTGTCCGCCAAGCCTTCTGCAATGCACTGGCCCAGCCGTTCAATAATCTGGTTGGTGCCGCGCAGCAAGGCCACGCGCATGGCTTCGGACATGTCCGACACCTCGCCGCTCAGCTTCACGACCAGGCAGTTGCATTCGGTGGTCTGGCCGTCGCCGGTGCGCGTCCAGCTTTGCCAGTAGCGCAGCAGGCGCTCTGCGGCCGGCGTTCCGTCGGGCTGGAGCAGCTGTTCAACGTGGATAAGGTAGTCCCGCATATAGCTGTCGACCAGCGCTTCGCCAAAGGCTTCCTTGGATTTGAAGTAATGGTAGAACGAGCCCTTGGGCACCCGGGCCGTGGCCAGGATTTCGTTCAGTCCGACCGCCGAGAACCCCTTGCCCAAAATAATGCTGCGTCCCGTGTCGAGGATGTGCTGCTTGACATCCGTGTGCTCGTTGCTCATGGGCTGGAGTCTACCGGCTAAATTAGACCAGTCGTCTAGTGTGGTTTTTCAGTGCGGCTGCCTGGAATTTTTGCCGGGCACAATGGCAGGCTTGACTGCTCCCCTCCCTAAAGGAAGGGGATTCCCAATTCACCGAATCCAACCCGAAAGCACCTAAATGCCGACAGGATTTACAGACTCTCCAAGGGCTGACACCGCCAGTCCGGCGGCCAAAATATTACGCGCTGCGTTGATGTCCCGGTCGTGGGTTGATCCACATTCCGGGCAGGTCCATTCGCGCACCTTCAATGGCATGTTGACGGTGGTATATCCGCAGTCTGAGCAGCGCTTGCTCGACGGATACCAGCGGTCAATGCCCACCAGCTCTCGCCCGTACCAGCGTGATTTGTACGCTAACTGCCGCACAAACTCCGCCCAGCCCGCATCTGAGATGGATTTGGCCAAGCAGTGGTTCTTTTTCATGTTGGCGACGGCAAGGCTTTCGACGGCGATCACTTGGTTTTCGTTGACCAGCCGGGTTGAGAGTTTGTGCAGAAAATCCTTGCGGGCGTCTGCCGTTTTAGCGTGCAGTCTGGCGACTTTGCATGCCGCCTTGATGCGGTTTTTTGATCCTTTTTGTTTTTTCGCCAAGCGGCGCTGGAGCTTGACGAGTTGGGCTTCGTTCTTGCGAAACGTGTTGGGTGCGGCCACCTTCTCGCCGGTCGAGAAAATGGCGAAATGGGTCAACCCCAGATCGATGCCGATTTTTCCGACTACGGCGGGCTTGACCTCTACCGTGTCATTGCACAGCAGCGAGACAAAATACCGGCCTGCTGCATCTTTGGACACCGTGGCCGTGGTCAGCTTGGCCGCTTTGGGCAGAGTGCGTGACCAACGAATAGCCAGCGGTGCATCCATCTTGGCCAGCTTCAAAGTCTTGCCGTCCCACTTGAAGGCGCTACTGGTGTATTCGGCGGCCTGCCGGTCGTGCTTTGATTTGAACGTCGGGTACTGGGCGCGCTTGGCAAAAAAATTTCCGAAAGCCGTCTGCAGGTGGCGCAGCGCCTGCTGCACCGGCACCGAACTGACTTCGTTCAGCCACGCAAACTCGGGCTGCTTTTTTAAAGCCGTCAGCGCAGCGGAGGTTTCGTGGTAACCGACCTTTTTCTGTTCCTTGAACCACGCATCGGTGCGCAGCCGAAGCATGTGGTTGTAGGCAAAGCGCGCACAGCCAAACGTCCGGGCCAGCATCACTTCCTGCTCGGGCGTTGGGTAAAACCGGAATCGGTAAGCGCGCTTGATTTCCACTCACCTACTTTATACAAAATGTGTAAATTCAACAATCCTTTCGACAGCTTCGCTGCCGCCCTCTACCTCCCCGGCCTGAAGGCCGGGGTTTCTCGGGAAGTCAACTGATGAAAGCACCTCCAAGACTCCAATCCCTCGTTGAAGAGGGCCTGATCGATACCGTCGTCCGCCAGCTCATGAGCGGCAAGGAAGCGATGGTCTATGTGGTTCGCTGCGGCGATGACACCCGCTGCGCCAAAATCTACAAGGAAGCCGACCAGCGCAGCTTTCGCCAGGCGGTTGACTACACCGAAAACCGCAAGGTCAAGAACAGCCGCCAAGCCCGCGCGATGGCCAAGGGCACGAAGTTTGGCCGCCAGGCCAGCGAAGCCGCCTGGCAAAGCGCCGAGGTCGATGCGCTGTACAAGCTGGCCGACGCCGGCGTGCGCGTGCCCCAGCCGTACAACTTTTGCGACGGCGTGTTGCTGATGGAACTGGTGACCGACGCCAACGGTGACGCCGCGCCGCGCCTGAACGACGTTGATTTCACGCCCGAAGACGCGCGCCGCCACCATGCCAGTTTGATTATTGAAGTCATCCGCATGCTGTGCGCTGGCGTCGTCCACGGCGACCTGTCCGAGTTCAATATTTTGCTGGCCGAAGACGGCCCGGTCATCATCGACCTGCCGCAAGCAGTAGACGCCGCCGGCAACAACCACGCCAACCGCATGCTGCTGCGCGACGTGGCGAATCTGCGCAATTTCTTTGGCCGTTTCGCGCCCGATTTGCTGAAGATCGACTACGGCAACGAGATGTGGGATTTGTACCAGCGCGGCGTGCTCTACCCCGACACGGTATTGACCGGCCATTTCAAGCGCAAGACCGGGCCGGTGGACCTGGGCGGCGTGCTGCGCGAGATTGACGACGCCAGCGCCGAAGAAGCCGCGCGCCGGGTGCGCATGGCGCAGCCGTAGCGCGGCATTCCCCTGATGGCGTGAAAGGCGCCTGACAGATTTTGCTACTGAATCAATAGCTGCTAGCGCCCGCCAGTTATGCGCAAGCGGCATGTTTGATGCATAAACCGTGGTTTGCAGGCCCAAACCAACCCGCTTTAATCCTCCATCGATTCCGGGACATGCCGGCTCGGCCGCTCACCAATCTGCTGGCGCCACATCGCGTAGTACAGCCCTTTAGCTTCCAGCAGTTCGGCATGGCTGCCGCTTTCCACGATGCTGCCTTTTTCCAGCACAAAAATGGTGTTGGCATGCATGATGGTCGACAGCCGGTGCGCAATCAACAGCGTGATGCGGCTGCTGCTCGCCGACAGCTGGCGCACGGTGCGGGTGATTTGCTCCTCGGTGATCGAGTCCAGCGCCGACGTGGCCTCGTCAAAAATCAACAGGCGCGGATGGCGGATCAAGGCGCGGGCAATCGACAGCCGCTGCTTTTCGCCGCCCGAGAGCTTCATGCCCATCTCGCCGATGACCAGGTCCAGTCCCTCGGGCGATTTGGCCAGCAGGTAGGCACACGAGGCCTTTTCCATGGCGGCAATGATTTCGTCGTCGGTCGCGTCGGGTTTGACGAACTGCAGGTTCTCGCGCAGTGTGCCGGCGAACAGATGCGTTTCCTGCGTCACAAAGCCGATTTGCCGCCGCACCTCGTTGTAGCGCAGGTCGCGGGTGGTGATGCCGTTGTAGAACACCTGGCCGCTGGCCGGCGTGTACAGGCCGACCAATAACTTGACCAGCGTGGACTTGCCCGAGCCCGACGGGCCGACAAAGGCAATGGTGTCGCCCAGGCCGGCTGAAAACGACAGCGACTCCAGCGCGTTGTCGGCAGCGCCCTTGTGGCGAAAGCTGACATCGGTAAAGTGCACTGACGTGACCGGCCCGATCTTCACTGGCAACTCGGGTCGCCGCTCGACCGGCTTTTTCATCAGCGCATCAAAGTTCAGCAGCGACGCATCGACTTCCCGGTAGGCGACGATTACGTTGCCCAGTTCCTGCAAGGGCGCAAAAATCGCCACCGAGATGAACTGCATGGCGATCAGCTCGCCGGTGCTCAGCACATCACGAAAAATCAGCCACAGCAAGGCAAACAAAATCGCCAGCTTGAGCAGGCTCAGCGTGCTGCCCTGCAAAAAGGACAGCAGCCGGATGCGCCTGACTTTTTTCATCTCCAGCGCGAATATTTTCATCGTCTGCGCCTGCAGCCGCCGGATTTCGGGAAAGGTCAGGCCCAGGCTCTTGATCAGTTCAATGTTGCGCAGCGACTCGGTGATAAAGCCCGAGTTGCGGTTGGTCTCGCGCACGATGGAGCGTTGCTGGGTCTTGATCTCGCGGCTCAGCAGCCCGGTCAGCCCGCCCATTAGCAGCACGCCGATCAAAAACACCGGCACCAGCAGCCAGTGCTTGGTCACCGAATACCAGGTCAGGAACGCAATGCCGACGACGGCGGCGAACAGCGTGTTGATGAAGGCGTTGATAAAGCGCTCGCTGTCGGCACGCACTTTTTGCAGCAGCGCCAGTGTTTCGCCACTGCGCAAATCCTCGAATTCCTGGTATTTCAGGCGCAGCACCTGGCGCAGCCCGTCGTTGAAGATTTGCGTGCCGAACTTCTGCACCAGCAGCCGCGTTGCATAGTCCTGCAATGTCTTGGCCAGCCGCGACAGCACGGCGACGCCGACTGCCAGCCCCAACAGCGACAGCACGCCCGACACCAGTTCGGCTTCGGTCTTGCCGGCACCCCCGATGGCGTAGTCGTCGATGATCCGGCCAAAGATGATGGGATCGACCAGCGCCAGCACCTGGCTGATGGCCGCCAGCAGCAGCGCCAGCGCGGCAAGCGCGCGGTGCGGCCGCACATAAGTCCACAAAATGTGCATCGTTTTCCTTTGCAAGTGTTCAAAAAGCCCGCAACATGTGGCGGCTTGCGTCACCCTTTCATACCGTCCGCGACAGTCACTTTGGCAGATGGATTTTGTCTTACCTTGCCTCTGGGCAAGCCGGTCAGGGCGCTGCATGGGTGACATGCGACGTTAAGCGTTGTGTTTCGCTGGGTGCGCCGTGGTCATGGCCTGAATTCATGTCCGCTGGTCAGTGTGTATCCCGCTGAAGCCGCAGGCCTGTTCCCGCAACCCAACCTCTGAAAATTACGAGTGGAGACTTTTCCCTGAAAAACATAGTGCTTACGATACGGCTTCGTAACCGCTACACCACAAATTCCAATCGAAAAAGCGCAAGACTTGGACGTTATTTTGACTTTGCCGGCAGGGCTGACGCCGGCTGTCGACTGGACGGTTGAAGGAGGAGGCAATTTTCGACACGGAGCCCATCATGCCCAGGCCTCAGTACCGGATTGAAAGCAGCGGCACCCTTAAAAGTAGTTTGTTGTTGCCCATCAATTTCAATCATATCTACCACGACAGTTCGCTGGCAGTAGTAGTGGCAGTGGCAGCCAAAAGCAGGACTGCACCGGAGCGTGAAGAAATCCGGGTGGTGTAAATTTCCAGTGGAGAAGTGATTTTTCGCACCAAATGCACAGGCTGACAGCTCACGCTGTTTGCGGCGTGCCTGCTTGACCTGTCTCGAATTGCGACTGATAAAGCTGCCAGTGAGCCATGCCGCGTAAAGGCCAATGCTTGTTCGTCACAGCCTTCCTGCTTGGCGCTTCCGGCTCAAATCTGAAAGTCGGAGTCCACCGTCAAAGCGGCGTGCTCGTTGAAGCGCGGTTCTTTGTCAATGGCAGCGGCGCGGGCGCGGGCGCGGGTACGGGCGGCCATAGCCAGTGTCGCCCGGTGATAGTCCATGCGGAAAAAAATCTGTAATGCCGATAGTTTCGCTGCGAGGCTGAGGCGTCTTCTCCAGCGGGAAAAGCGCAGATTGGCCCCATGCGCATGTTCAGCTCAGGCTAACTCGGCGCGTGATTCGTTGGCACTTATGGTCATTCCAGCTCCATTTGCTCGCAGTGCGCCACGAAGCGTTGGAGATTGCCGGACAAACGCTTCTGGCGGTGATGAACCAGATAGAAGCGGCGCGTCAGTCGGGGCAGGGTGGTTCGCAACACGACCAGTCGGGACAGCGTCAACAAGTCCTGCACCGCGCACAACGACAAACACGCCAGCCCGAGTCCTTCTGCCGCCGCCTGTTTGATGGCTTCTGTACTGCCAAGCTGCATGGCGTCGTTCATGTGGTGCAGGTGCGGCAGCAAGGCATGCTCCACCGCTTCACGTGTGCCCGAGCCCGGCTCTCTTAGTAGCCACCGTGTTTCGCGCAGAGATTTCAGGGGTACGCGAGCCTCCGCAGCGCCCTGTGCCAGTGCATGCGTGGGCGCGGCCACGATGACCAGCTCGTCTTCCAGCCAGGCTTCTGCGCGAACCTCTGCTTCGCGGCAAGGCCCCTCAATCAGCCCCATGTCGACTTCGAGACGGGCCACCGATTCGGCCACGTCGCGCGTGTTCCCAATCACCACATCGACTGCCGTGCCAGGCCATGCCTTCAAGTAGCTGGCCACCAGTGCCGGCAGCAAGTAATTGCCAATGGTCGTGCTGGCACCCACGCGAAGGCGGGTCGCCATAGGCGCAGTTGTGGCGCCGCTGCCGCCAAGCCCGAAGTGGTTTTCGATCTCCTGCACACCGTCCAGTAAGGCTCGGGCTTGGGGCAGCAATGCGCGACCGTTGTCGTTGAGCAGCAACCGCTTGCCGATGCGGTCAAACAGTTGCGTGCCGAGCAGGCTTTCCAATTCGTTCAGTGCGCCGCTGGTGGCTGACTGGGACAGCGAGACGCTTACCCCCGCAGCAGTGGTACTGCCGGTGTCGGCGACCGCCGTAAAAATGAGCAATTGACGCAAGGTCAGACGCATACAGGTGTCCTGTTATCTGTTTTAAAGGTAGATGTTAGCTGAATTACCCGTTTGTCAGATAGACTGCTTCGGCTCAAAATACGTTCATGCCTTCAAATAACAACGCCAGGGAGAACGCGATGAACACCGCTGCTGCACATCTGAACCCCCTACCTGCCACCACGGCAAAGGGGGGAACTCCTACAGTTGCGCGTTTGCGCAAGCTGCTGCCAGGCCTCGCGCTGACGGGTGCCATCGCGCTGGTGTCGATCCAGATGGGAAACATAGGCTGGCTGCAAGCCAACGGCATCAGCGCACTGACCTTGGCCATTGTGCTGGGCATGGTGGTTGGCAATACCGTCTATGCGCGCATGGGCGCAGTCGCCGGTGACGGCGTGACGTTTTCCAAGGCCAACCTGCTGCGACTGGGCATCATCCTGTACGGCCTGCGCTTGACTTTCCAGGACATCGGCAATGTAGGCTGGGCTGGCGTGGCGATTGACGCCACGGTGCTGTGCAGCACCTTCGGGCTTGCCTGCTTTCTCGGCACCAAAGTGTTTGGCCTGGACAGCAAGACCGCCATGCTGATCGGCGCTGGCAGTTCCATCTGTGGTGCAGCCGCTGTGATGGCAGCAGAGCCCGTGGTGCGAGGTCGTGCCGAGCAGGTCATGGTGGCGGTGGCAACGGTGGTGGTTTTCGGCACGACGGCAATTTTTCTCTATCCCGTGCTCTACCACCTCAACGCGCAGTACCACCTGATTGATTTGTCGCCCTCAGCCTACGGTGTGTTTGCAGGTTCGACCATACATGAGGTCGCCCAGGTGGTGGCCGCAGGGCGCGTCATCAGCGAGCAGGCGGCCAACACCGCCGTCATCGCCAAGATGGTGCGGGTGATGATGCTCGCCCCGTTCCTCATTATCCTTTCGGCCTATCTGTCACGAACGCCAGAACACAAAGCCAGCGCACTGGCCGACGGCAAGAAAGCCGGCATTGTGATTCCCTGGTTCGCGTTGGGGTTCGTGGCGGTCGCAGGTCTCAATTCACTGGCCTTGCTACCCGCTGCCGTAGTCCGCCACGTGACGGACGCCGATACCGTCTTGCTCGCCATGGCCATGGCCGGGCTCGGCCTGACCACCCATGTATCAGCCATCCGCAAAGCCGGCATGAAACCCCTTGCACTGGCCGCCGTGCTGTTCGTTTGGCTGGTATGCGGCGGCTTCGCCATCAATGCAGGCATTACTTATCTGCTTGGATGAGCCTGCATCGGAATATTCGGCGTGTTGCCAGCGTCTACCACGATGAATCATTCAAAAAAGCCCGAGCTGCGCCTACGATTGGCAACGTTTCTTTCCCTGAAATAACCGTCGCCGCGTCGGCGATTCCATCAACGAAATGAGTACGACATGAACTTTGCGATCTCTCTTTTTGCGCGCCGCACACTGGCGTTGCTGACTCTTTCCCTTGCAGCCGCAGCGCCCGGATTCGCCGCTACGCTCAATGTCTATGGTCCGGGCGGTCCGGCGCCCGCGATGAAAGAGGCGGCCAAGAGCTTCGGCCTTCTTCACGGAGTTGATGTCAACGTGACCGCCGGGCCTACCGGTCAGTGGTCGGCCCAGGCGAAGCAAGACGCCGACGTGGTGTTCAGCGGCGCTGAAAATATGATGAGCGATTTCGCCAAAGCCCTGCCCGGTACGTTCGATTTGGCGGCGGCCGAGCCACTGTACCTGCGGCCTGTAGCGATCCTGGTACGTCCCGGAAATCCGCAGCACATCCAGGGCTTTCGCGATTTGCTGAAGCCTGGCATCAAGGTGCTGGCAGTGGCCGGTGCTGGGCAAACCGGCCTCTGGGAGGATATTGCTGGCAGGACGGGCGATATCGGCCTGGTCCGCGCGTTCCGCAAGAACCTGTTGCTGCCCGAAGCCGCCAACAGTGCTGAAGCCCGCAAGCAGTGGACCCAGCAGCCGGAGATCGACGCTTGGCTGATCTGGAACATCTGGCAGGTGTCCAACCCGGACTTGGCGCAACTCGTGCCGATGGACGAGCCTTTTCGTATCTACCGCGATGTGGGTGTCGTCATCACGCGTCGCGGCGGCGCAGAACCGCATGCGAAGGCGTTTGTGGACTACCTGAAGTCTCCGGCAGGACAAGCAATTTTCGTCAAATGGGGATGGACGGCGCCTTGAATCTTCACTATATTTTTCTAATAGATGGAGACATAACATGAGATCAAACCGCGATACCACACCTGCTGCGCACCAAGACTCTCAGAGCGCGTCGTCCCGTCGAAGATTCGTCCAGGGTGCCGGTCTTCTGGCTCTGGGTGCGTCGCCACTCAGCGTGCTGGCGACCGCCCGCGATACCGGTGAGGGCGTGACCTTCGCAGACGGCCCGCGCCCGCTGGTGACCTACCCGCAGAAGCGTCCGTTGATACGCGTGACCACCCGGCCACCGCATCTGGAGACGCCGTTCTCGGTCTTCAATGAAGGCCCCATCACAGCCAACGATGCCTTTTTTGTGCGCTATCACCTGGCCAATATCCCGCTGGCGGTCGACCCTGCCACGTACCGGCTCACCGTCAAGGGAAAAGTCAACACGCCACTGAACCTCTCGTTGGCAGACCTGAAGGCATTGGCCGCGCCTGTGGAAGTCGTTGCTGTCAACCAGTGCTCCGGAAACAGTCGCGGGTACTCGTCACCGCGCGTGTTCGGTGCACAGCTTGCCAATGGTGCGATGGGTAATGCGCGGTGGGTTGGTGTGCCGTTGCGCAAGATACTCGAGAAAGCGGGCGTGGCTGCCGGGGCCCGGCAGGTCACGTTCAATGGCCTCGATACGCCGGTGCTTCCGGTAACCTCCGACTTTCGCAAGGCGCTGGACATCGAGCACGCGTTGCAGGACGAGCCGATGCTGGCGTGGAGCATGAACGGAAAAGACCTGCCGTTCCTCAACGGCTACCCGGTCAAGCTCATCGTGCCGGGCTACTTCGGCACGTACTGGGTCAAGCATCTCTCGGAAATAGAGGTGATCGATCATGTATTCGACGGACATGATGCCTTGTTCATGACGACCGCCTATCGCGTGCCCGACAACGACTGCCAGTGTGTGGTGCCGGGTTCGGCGGTGGCCAAGACGCGACCGATTTCGACCCTGCCGGTACGCAGCTTTATCACCAGCGTGGCGGCGGGCGGCCAGTTACCTGCCGGACGCAGCGTGGAGCTCAAAGGCATCGCGTTCGATGACGGTGCCGGCATCAAGACCGTGGAGGTGTCTGTCGACGGCGGACGTCGCTGGAAAACTGCTGCGCTGGGCCACGACCTGGGCCGCTTCTCTTTTCGCGAATGGCGCTTGCCGGTCCGGTTTGAACGCCGGGGCAAGGCGGTGCTGATGGTGCGCGCCACCAACCACAAAGGCGAAGTCCAGCCCGCTATTGCCGACTGGAACCCGGGTGGCTATCGCCGTCACGTGGTCGAGTCGACTCCCGTCACCATTGCCTGAGGTGCTTGCCATGAAACGTATCGCCCACCTCGCCGCACCCGCCTTCGCGGCCTTGATCTTCACCAGCTTTGGCGTCATGAGCGCCATTGCAGCTCCGCGTGAGATTCAGTTGCCAGCCGAAGCGGTGAAGTTGCGCTCCTCACCGCTACCTGGCTTCGCCATCGCTGCGCAGAAATGCGCTATCTGCCATTCGGCCGACTACATCGCCTATCAGCCACCGGGAATGAACCAGACGCAATGGACGGCAGAAATGGCCAAGATGCAACGCACCTACGGCGCACCAATCAGCGACGTCGAGGTCAAGCAGCTAGGCGCCTATCTGGCGGTCGCCTACGGATCGGCGAAGGCCAGCGATCCGGCCATCATCGCGACGTCAAATGCTGTTTCATCCCCGAGCTTGCCTGCACAGACGTCCGTGGCACCGGCAAGCGCTGCCAAGGTTGATGTTCAGGCACTACTCAACAACAATGCATGCCTGAGTTGCCACGGACTAACCCAAAAAATCGTGGGCCCTGCTTACCACGACATCGCCTTGAAGTACAAGTCAGATTCCCAGGCGCAAGCAACGCTGGAGGCCAGCATTCGTGCAGGCAGCACTGGCAAATGGGGCAGCGCAGCCATGCCGCCGTTCGCTGCCTTGAAGCCTGAAGAGTTGAAGGCACTCGCTGCTTTCGTGCTCAAGCAGTAAGTCACCCTTATTTTTTCCGGCAAGCAGGTTACGGCAACGGACTGGTGCAGTGCCTGGAGCCAGAACGCAGCATGACGGTCAACTGGCCCCACTTGCTACCTGACTCCTGACGCGACAGCTTTCGTTTGGCCCGATACGAATCCAGCTGTTTCGACTGGCTTGCTCTTACTTTTAATTTTTGCTTTATGACTACCCCTATTTTTCGCGCGCTGGCGCTTTCGGCCACCCTGGTGACCTACGTCACTGTTGCAGCAGCTGGCGCCGATGAGACCCCGTCCGGCCTTCCTTCGCAAGTTGCGACGCTGCTCAAGCAGGGCGGCCAACTGGGCAAAGCCGTCTTTGCGGATGGCAACACGGCGCGTGGAGGCCACGGGCAGACGGTCGACGGCATTGAAGGCTCAAGCCAGGAAATGCTCAAAACGCACGTCCATGCGCATCTGGCCATCTACTACAAGGGTGAGCAGATCGCGGTACCTCGGGGAATCGGCATCCTACCGCCGCTGCGCATCGCGAATGGATTCGTCGGTGGGGGCCAGGGCTACTATTGGTTGCACACCCACGATGCGAGCGGTATTCTCCATGTTGAATCGCCTAACGATCGGGTCTATACCTTGGGTAATTTCTTCGACGTGTGGGGCCAACCGCTGACGGCTGGCAACGTCGCTGGCCTCAAGGGACCGGTCCGGATCTAAGTCAACGGAAAAATGCAGTTTGCCGATGTACGTGCCTTGCCGCTACGGGCGCACGACCAGATTGCTTTGGTGGTAGGGCAACCAGCAGCCGTTCTGGCTGCTTACACCTTTCCCACCGATCTTTGACAGACGCCTTGACCACCTGTGCGGGTATTTGGGCAGTGGTAGCCGGGCGCTACTTCTTGCTTTCGAGCTGCCGGTAAACAGCCTCGGCCACCCGCAGCATCTCCGAGCGGCTGGCGTTTGATGAGAGGGCGTAGCCGAAATCCTTGTCCACCCAGTAGAAAACGTTGATGGGCCCGTCCTGGCCGAACTTGAAAGCGGTCTCACGACCCGCATCTTCGCGGGTGACGTACAGCGTAAGACGCTCGCCTTGGGCCCGCTCAAACATGAATTGGGCGACCGGGCCTTTGTCACCAGGGAGCAGTCTGCCACCCACCAGGCTGTAGCCCAGCGCCTGCAGATCAGGTGGCCGAACTTCTGCACCCATGCGCTTGGTGAGCCAGGTAACAAGCGCCTGCTCATCGTCAGCTTTAACCTCGACGGGTCGACGTACATCAGGGCTGTAGACCACGTGGGCTATCGCCGCGCGGTGTGCAAAACCCTGGAGCGCTCCGGCCTGAGTAGCAGTGGCCAGGATGGCGCTTCGCTGCATGTTGCCATCGTAGGCGCCGCGCGCCCACCAGGCCGAACTCGTGCTAATGACCGCGATGGCAACGCCCGCTGCCAAGGAGCGCCAAGGCCAATCACGCCAGGAAGCTGCCGTTGCGGGTTCCAGTGGCAGTCGCAGCGGCAGTGGCTCGCTGAGGACCGGGTCGAGCCACTGCTTGAGCGCTCGATTCTGCGCGAGCCAGTCGTCTACCCGTTGGCGCTCCGACGGGTGCAGGTTCAGGAACGCGTCGACTTCCACGTGCCGGGTAGGCGGCAACAGGCCGTCGGCGTAGGCGTGCAGATCAGCTTCGGTCACGGGCGTGGAGCCGTTTCCGGGAAGGGAGGTGGGACGAAATAATGTCATGTCATTTGATCCTGCGCAGTGGCGCAACCGCTTGGCCCAGCGGCTCGCGCCCTTGCAGTTCTTGGCGCAACTTCTCACGGCCTCGCGCAAGCCTGGACATGATCGTGCCGATGGGTACCCCGGTCACTGTGGCCGCCTCGGCATAGCTCATCTCCTCAACCCCTATCAGCAAGAGCACTTCGCGTTGTTCTGCAGGGAGGCGCTGCAAAGCGCTTTCCAGATCGCGAACCTCCAGGCCATCTGCATGACAGGCTCTTTGCGGATGCTCAGGCAGATCATTCCCGACGGCGTCCTCCTGCCGCCGCTTTGCGCTGCGTACTGAGTCGATGAAGTGGTTGTGCATGATGCTAAACATCCAGGCGCGAATGTCTCCCCGTCGGTGCCACAGCGAAAATCGGCCCCACGCCCGCTCCAGGGTGTCCTGCACAAGATCGTCGGCCAAAGTCGCATCGGCTACCAACCCGCGGGCATAGCGACGCAGGTTGGGAATGCAGGCGACGATGGACGCCGCGTCCTGGTCATGCATGGAGTGGCGAAGGAAGGTGAGCCGTCAATCGCGGTCAGGACTTGATGATGTGCCAGACGTTCTTGAAGTTGTCGCCCGTGGCATCGCCCGCCTTCATGTCGGGTTTGTATTGATACACCGGCTTGCCTTTGTAGGCCCACTGTTTTGCACCGTCATCCCGGGTGATGATGGTCATGTCGCCCTCGGGCTTGGCGTTGGCTTCAGCCACAACGGGCGGCCACAGTTCAGCACATGGACCATTGCACGCGCTCTTCCCAGCAGCATCCTTGTCGAAGGTGTACAGCGTCATCCCTGCGCTGTTGACCAGCATGCCGCCTGCGGTTTTGACGGGTGGCGCAGCCATGGCAGCGCCAGAAGCCATCGCGGCAAGGGAAAGAATCAGGGTCGATATCAGAGAGGTTTTCACGGCGTTTCCTTGAATATGTCGGTGGTGACATGAAGGTAGACGATCGGGCCCTTCCACTTATTCCACAGACGTCAGAAAAAATTCGCTTTTGATCAAAGGTTTAGGTCGTAGTCGATAGTGATTGGCGCGTGATCCGAGAAACGCTGCTCTTTGTAAATGCTGGCGCTGCGGGCGCGGGTAGCTATGGGGGGTGTAGCCAAATGGTAGTCCAGCCGCCAGCCGACATTGTTGGCATAGGCCTGGCCCCGGTTGCTCCACCAAGTGTAGGCGTCGCCCGTTGTCTCGGGATGCAGTTGGCGGTACACATCGACCATGCCGCCGCCCGGTGCTGAAACGGCCGCAGTCGGCGAAGTAGCAAGCGTCGCGTCCGCTCCTTCCAGGCCAGGGCCACGGAACCGGCTTTGCCGGGCCGCAGGCGCAGCGGCCCCCTCGGGGGGCAGCGAACCCCGCGCAGTGGGGAGCGTGGGGGTCATTTCTTGCCGCAGCAACTCGGTCATCCATGCGCGCTCTTCGGGCAAAAATCCGCTGTTGTTCTTGTTGCCCTTGAAGTTTTTCAGGTCGATTTCCTGGTGCGCGATGTTGATGTCGCCGCACAGGATGAACTCGCGGTTGTCGCCGCCGCACTGCTTCAGGGCCAGCAGGCGCGGGTACAGCTCGGCCAGAAACCGGAACTTGGCGGCCTGGCGCTCTTCGCCTGACGAGCCGCTGGGGAAATAGCAGCTGATGATCGACAGCTTCGGGCTGTGCTGGCGGGCCGGGCTGTCAAAGCGCAGCTCGACATAACGCCCTTCGGCATCGAATTCGGTTGAGCCGCTGCCCACGATCACGTCGCTGGGTTCGTGGCGGGTGTAGATGCCGACGCCGGAATACCCCTTTTTTTCGGCAAAGTGAAAGTAGCCTTTGTGGCCGGCAATTTCTTCAAACCGGCCTTTTACGTCGGCGGCCTGCGCCTTGAGTTCCTGGACGCAAATACAATCCGGCATCGACTGGGCAACCCATTCCTGCAGGCCTTTGCTGGTGGCGGAACGGATGCCATTGAGGTTAAGACTGGTTAATTTGAACATGGGACTTTCAATGAGCACGACAGGGCAAACAGGTAATCAGGATCAGGCCACAACACCGGCGCCCGCAACTGGCGAGCGTCTGGCGCAGGAATTTGTGCAGTTTGCCGTCGAAGCGGGTGTGTTGCGGTTTGGTCAATTCAAGACCAAGGCCGGGCGCATGAGCCCGTATTTTTTCAATGCTGGCCTGTTTGACGATGGCGCCAAGCTGGGCCGGCTGGCGCAATTTTATGCGCGCCACCTGCTGGCCGAAGAGCAGCGCACCGGCTTGGCCTTTGACATGATTTTTGGCCCCGCCTACAAGGGCATTCCGCTGGCCGCTGCCGTCGCCATCGAACTGGCACGACTGGGGCGCAACCTGCCGTTTGCCTACAACCGAAAGGAAGCCAAGGCGCATGGCGAAGGCGGCTCGCTGGTCGGCGCGCCGCTCAAGGGCCGGGTGCTGATTGTTGATGACGTGATGTCTGCCGGCACCGCCGTGCGCGAGTCGATTGCCTTGATTCAGGCCGCTGGTGCCACGCCGCACGCGGTGGCAATTGCGCTGGATCGTCAGGAAAAAGCCACAGAAAACGGGCGCGATGTTGACCACAGCGCCGTGCAATATGTCACGCAGCAGCTCGGTCTGCAGGTCTGCGCCATTGCGCGCTTGAGCGACTTGCTGCAATATCTCGCCCTTAACAGCAGCAGCGCGCCGGACGCCGAAGCCTCATCCGGTGCGCAGTTGCTCAAAGACCATTACCAGGCTGTTCTGGCATACCGTGAACGCTACGGCGTCAACTGAAGACATCAAATTGCGCTTGCACACTTTGCTCTCCTTGGCTCTGGCAGGCCTGGCATGCCTGGGCGGCATCGCCACGGCCCAGGACATCTACTCCTGCGTGGACGGCAAAGGCCGCACCATCACGGCAGACCGGCCGATTGCGGAATGCACTGACCGCACACAGCGCGAGTTGTCACGCTCTGGCTTGGTCAAACGCCAGGTGGGCCCAACGCTCACGATGCACGAGCAGACCGCAGTCGAAGAAAAAGAAAAGCAGGCCGCCGAAATTCGCGCACGCGAAAACGAAGACAAGCGCCGCGACAAGGTCTTGCTGCAGCGCTATCCGACGCGCGCGTTGCACGACCAGGAACGCGCAGCCGCGCTGGTGCAGATTGACGAAGTCATCAAGGCGTCGATCAAACGAAGGGGCGAACTGGCCGACCAGCGCAAAGCCATCGCAGGGGAATTCGAGTTTTACGTCAAAGACCCGTCCAAAGCGCCGGCATCGCTCAAGCGCAAGCTTGAAGAAAACGACAGCAGCATCGCCGTGCAGCAAAGATTCATCCTGGATCAGGAAATGGAGAAAAAGCGCGTCAACCAGCGATTTGATGAAGAACTGGCCAAGCTCAAACAGTTGTGGGCGCAGATGACGCCGCCCGTGAACCCGACCACCAGCAGCCTTAAAGCCGGCAAAAGCTGATTTTCGGGAACTGTCTGGGGCGGGACAAGAACGCTGTTTTGTGAACGGGCTGTGCGCTCTTTAAGGGTTTCAACGAATCACATTGGCACACCCGTCCGTTTTACTGCGCTGCAGACCTGAAAAAGGCCGATTTATTGGATAAATCGGCCTCTTGCGCAATCAGGACGTGCGCTGACAGCTATGTTTTTTGTAGCTATTCGGCGACTTGAGCATGCAGGCCGAGTCTGAAAACTAGACTAGCCCCGGAAAATCACCCCAGCTTTTTCTTCAGCAGCTCATTCACCTGCGCCGGATTCGCCTTGCCTTTGGTGGCTTTCATGGCCTGACCAACCAGCGCGTTGAACGCCTTGGCATTGCCGGCGCGCACTTCTTCGACGTTCTTGGCATTGGCTGCCAGCACGCCGTCGATGATGGTTTCGAGTTCGCCGGTGTCGCTCATCTGCTTGAGGCCTTTGGCGTCGATCAGCGCGTCAACGTCCTGGCCCTCGCCGCTCCACAGCGCGTCAAACACCTGCCGGGCGGCGTTGTTGGAGATCGTGCCGTCGGCGATGCGGCCAATCAAGGCGGCCAGTTGGGCGGCGCTGACGCTGGATGCCTCAATCGACTTTTCTTCCGCATTCAGGCGTCGCGACAACTCGCCCATCACCCAGTTGCTGGCCAGCTTGGGCTGCTGGCTGGCATCCGCCACCGCCTCAAAATACGCCGCCGTCGCCTTGCTCTGCGTGAGCTGGCCCGCGTCGTAATCGCTCAAACCATAGTCAGTCACAAAGCGCGCCGCCATCACCCGCGGCAACTCGCTCATCTCCGAGCGGGTTTTCTCCACCCATTCGCGCCCAATCACCAGCGGCGGCAAATCCGGGTCTGGAAAATAGCGGTAATCGGCGGCGTCTTCCTTGCTGCGCATGGAACGCGTCTCGCCCGTGTCAGGGTCAAACAGCACGGTGGCCTGCTGGATGGCGTGGCCGTCCTCGATCTGCTCGATCTGCCAGCGCACTTCATAGTCCATTGCCTGCTGCATGAACTTGAAGCTGTTCAGGTTTTTGATCTCGCGGCGCGTGCCCAGTGGTTCGCCGGGCTTGCGCACCGACACGTTGGCGTCGCAGCGGAAACTGCCTTCCTGCATGTTGCCGTCGCAAATGCCGATCCACGTCACGATCTTGTGCAACTCTTTTGCATAGGCCACGGCCTCGGCGGTCGAGCGCATGTCGGGTTCGGTGACGATTTCCAGCAGCGGCGTGCCGGCGCGGTTCAGGTCGATGCCGCTTTGGCCGATGAAGTCTTCGTGCAGCGACTTGCCTGCGTCTTCTTCAAGGTGCGCGCGCACCAGCCGCACGGATTTCTTTTCGCCCTCCAGGAAAAACTCGACCACGCCGCCTTGCACGACCGGAATCTCGAACTGGCTGATCTGGTAGCCCTTGGGCAGGTCGGGGTAGAAGTAGTTCTTGCGCGCAAACACGCTGCTTTCGGCAATGTGCGCGTTCACCGCCAAGCCGAACTCAATGGCGCGCTGCACCGCGCCCTTGTTCATCACCGGCAGCGCGCCGGGCAGGGCGAAATCGACGGCAGACGCCAGCGTGTTCGGCTCGGCCCCAAAGCCGGTCGGGGCGCGGCTGAACAGTTTGGATTGCGTGGTCAGCTGGGTGTGGGTTTCAAAGCCGATGACGACTTCGTAGCCCTGCACCAAGAGGGATTTTGTGTTGTTGCTCATGCCGACACTCCGGGGGTTCGTTGGTGCCAGTCGGTCGCCAGCTGGAACTGGTGGGCCGCGCCCAGCAGCTGCGCTTCCTTGAAATAGTTGCCAATCAGCTGCAGGCCGACCGGCATGCCGCCCGCGCCGAAGCCGGCGGGCACGCTCATGCCGGGCAAACCCGCCAGACTCGACGACAGCGTGTAGATGTCGGCCAGGTAGTTCGCCACCGGGTCGGCAGACTTTTCGCCGATTTTCCAGGCGACGGTGGGCGACACCGGCCCGGCAATCACGTCGCATTGCGCAAAGGCAGTCTGGAAGTCCTGCGCGATCAGGCGGCGGATTTTTTGCGCCTTCAAATAGTAGGCGTCGTAGTAACCGTGGCTCAGCACGTAGGTGCCAATCATGATGCGGCGCGTGGCTTCGTCGCCAAAGCCTTCTGAGCGTGACTTTTTGTACATGTCGGTCAGGTCGCCATACTGGGCTGCTCGGTGGCCGTAGCGCACGCCGTCAAAACGGCTCAGGTTGCTGCTGGCTTCGGCCGGGGCAATGACGTAATAGACCGGAATCGACAACTCGGTCAGCGGCAGGCTGACATCGACCAGCGTGGCACCGAGCTTTTCAAACTCAGCCAAGGCGGTGCGCACGGCGGCCAGCACGTCGGGCGCGCAGCCGGCACCGAAAAACTGGGTCGGTAGGCCAATTCTTAAGCCTTTTAGCGGCTCTGCGCAGGTGCCACGTGCGCTGGCAGCTATTAAATCAGTAGCGTAGTCAACGGCGGGCATGTCCAGCGAGGTGGAATCGCGGTCCAGGTCGGGGCCGGCCATCGCGGACAGCAGCAGCGCGCAGTCGAGGGCACTGCGCGCCATCGGGCCGGCCTGGTCGAGGCTGGAGGCAAACGCCACCATGCCGTAACGCGAGCAGCGGCCATAGGTCGGCTTGATGCCGGTGATGCCGGTCAGCGACGCGGGCTGGCGAATCGAGCCGCCGGTGTCGGTGCCGGTGGCAGCGGGCACCAGGCGCGCTGCCACGGCGGCCGCCGAGCCGCCCGACGAGCCGCCTGGAACGCGACTCAGATCCCACGGATTTTGGGCTGGTTTGTAGGCGCTGTTTTCGTTGCCCGAGCCCATGGCGAACTCGTCGCAGTTGAGTTTGCCCAGCGTCACCATGCCGGCGCTGGCCAGTTTGGCGACCACGGTCGCATCAAACGGGCTGCGGTAGTGCTCCAGCATCTTCGAGCCGGCGGTGGTCGGGAAGTCGCGGGTGACAAACACGTCCTTGTGCGCCAGTGGCACGCCCAGCAGCGGCGTCCGTTCGCCGGCGGCCAGCCGTGCGTCGGCGGCACGGGCTTGCGCCAGCGACGCGGCAGTATCGGTGGACAGGAACGCGCCCAGGCCGGTTTGCTGTTCAATGCGGGTCAGGAAATGCTGGGTGACTTCAACGCTGGAGACGCTGCCTGCGGCCAGTCGGGCGGCGAGTTGGGCAATGTCCAGGTCGTGCAGGTCAAGATTCAGGGGGCTGGAGGAAAGGGTGCTCATTCGATCACTTTCGGCACAAGAAACAGGCCGCGCTCGACGGCTGGGGCGCTGGCCTGGCTGGCTTCGCGCTGGTTGGGTTCGCTGGCGATATCCTCGCGCAGCCGCAGGGCGACTTCGCCAAGCAACGCCGCTGGGTGCGCCAGCGGCTCGACGCCGTCGGTGTTGACCGCCTCCATTTGCGCGACCAGCGCGAAAAAGCCGTTGAGCTGACTCAGGGTTTGCTCGGTTTCGTCGGGCCTGAGTTCGAGCCGCGCCAGATTGGCGACGCGTTCGATGTCTTTGAATGTCAATGCCATAAAGGGGTCTGAAAGGGGTGCGGTGAAAGGGTCGAAAAGAGCCGTGGCGCGGGCCTGAAAACGGCACTTTGAACGATGCGACGCCGTAAAAAATCGGGCATTTTGCCATGCTTGATCCAAAGGGATGCGTTATTATCCCGCCTTTGGCGTGAAATCAAGGCTGGATACATTCTTTAGGCGGTTTTTACGTGCCGCAAGCAGGTTTGCAAGCCTGACCCCAATCGTCCTTTTTCAGCCCTCCTGATCAATCATAAAACGCGATGCGGCAACGAAGTTTGCCCATGCCCCCAACCGGATTTCTGAACATGTTTGAAGCATTCCGTCGGTACTTTTCCACCGACCTGGCGATCGATCTCGGAACCGCCAACACGCTGATTTTTGCGCGTGACAAGGGTATTGTGCTGGATGAGCCGTCGGTCGTTGCCATTCGCCACGAAGGCGGTCCGCACGGGAAAAAAGTGATCCAGGCCGTGGGCCGCGAAGCCAAGGCCATGCTGGGCAAGGTGCCCGGCAACATCGAAGCCATCCGCCCGATGAAAGACGGCGTGATTGCCGACTTCGTCATCACCGAGCAGATGATCAAGCAGTTCATCAAGATGGTGCATCCGCGCCGCCTGTTCACGCCCAGCCCGCGCATCATTATTTGCGTGCCCTGCGGCTCGACCCAGGTCGAGCGCCGCGCCATCAAGGACGCGGCCGAAGCCGCTGGTGCATCGGCCGTCTACCTGATTGAAGAACCGATGGCCGCTGCGCTGGGCGCTGGCCTGCCGGTCAGCGAAGCATCGGGTTCGATGGTGGTTGACATTGGCGGCGGCACGACCGAAGTGGGCGTGATTTCGCTGGGCGGCATGGTCTATAAAGGCTCGGTCCGCGTGGGCGGTGACCGTTTTGACGACGCCATCATCAACTACATCCGCCGCAACTACGGCATGCTGATTGGCGAGCCGACGGCGGAAATCATCAAAAAGACCATCGGTTCGGCCTTTCCCGGCGCCGAAGTGCGCGAAATGGAAGTCAAGGGTCGCAACCTGTCCCAAGGCGTGCCGCGCAGCTTCACCATCTCCAGCAACGAAATCCTCGAAGCCCTGACCGACCCGCTCAACCAGATCGTCTCAGCCGTCAAGAATGCCTTGGAGCAGATGCCGCCCGAGCTGGGTGCCGACATTTCTGACAGGGGCATGATGCTGACCGGCGGCGGCGCTTTGCTGCGCGATCTGGACCGCCTGCTGTCCGAAGAAACCGGCCTGCCGGTGCTGGTGGCCGAAGACCCGCTGACCTGCGTGGTGCGTGGCTGCGGTATTGCGCTGGAGCGCATGGATCGTCTGGGTTCGATCTTCACGACGGAATAAGCCTTTTCCATGATGCTGTCCCGCAGGCATGGCTGCCACGCTGCAAGCCTGACGCAGGCAACCGGACACGCTTGAGAACGCACCATGGACTTAGGCAATCTCGACGGCTCCCTGCCGTCTTCTTTCAACCCAGGGCCGTCGCCCCTGTCCAAGCTCGTATTTTTTGGCGTGCTGTCGCTGCTTTTGATGGTGGCCGATGCGCGCTTTCATCTCACCCAGCCGATCCGCGATGCTATTGCCACGGCGTTGTTTCCGGTGCAGTGGCTGGTCGTGCAGCCGGTTGACGCCCTGAAGCACAGCAGTGCCTATTTGAGCGACCTGACACAGGCCCAGTCCGAAAGCGCAGCAGCGCGTAAAAAGCTCGCCCTGCAGTCGCTGCGCGTCGGCCAGGTGGAAACGCTGATGCAGGAAAACAACCGGCTGCGCAAGTTGCTCGGCTTGCGCGAACAGCTTGCTATTGCGGTGGTGGCGGCTGAAGTGCTGTATGACGCCGCTGACCCGTATACCCGCAAGGTCATCATCGACAAGGGTCAAGCCCAAAAGCTCACCCTGGGCTCGCCCGTGCTGGACGAGTTCGGCGTACTCGGGCAGGTCACGCGGGTGCTTCCGCTGGTCAGCGAGGTGACGCTGGTGGTCGATCCGGACCTGGCCATTCCGGTGCTCAATGCGCGCACCGGCGTTCGCAGCGTCGCCTATGGCGACCCGCTGGCGGGTGGCGACGGGATGGAATTGCGCTTCATGAGCAGCAATGCCGATGTGAAGGAAGGCGACTTGCTGACCACCAGCGGCATTGACGGCATTTATCCGCCTGGCCTGCCGGTTGCCCGCATCAGCCGCATCGAGCACCGGGCCGAATCGGCGTTTTCCAAAATCTATTGCGTGCCGCAGGCGCTGACCACGGGCGCGCGGCATGTCATCGTGGTCGAGCCGATCACGTCTGATCTGGCACTGCGTCCCGAGGCGGCTGCACCGGCCGCGCCGGCCAGAAAAGGGTACGGCCAATGAACATGCGTTCCGGCCAGCAGTTGCTGTCGCCCGCCAACCCGCTGTTCATCTGGGCCAGCTTGACTTTTGCGTTGCTGCTTAACATGCTGCCGCTGGGGCGAGTGCCGTGGATGCCTGACTTGCTGGCGGTGGTGCTGGTGTTCTGGATCGTGCATCAGCCGCTGCGAATCGGCATTGGCATCGCCTTCATGTTTGGGCTGGTGATGGATGTGCAGCAGACATCGCTGCTGGGCCAGCATGCGTTTTCGTATACGACGTTGAGCTTTCTTGCCACCCTGATTTATCGTCGCCTGCTGTGGTTCAAGGTACCGCTGCAGGCCTTGCAGTTGCTGCCGCTGTTTGCCGCAGCGCACGGCGCCCAGCTCATTCTCGGGTTGCTGGGGGGCGGGATTTTTCCGGGCTGGATCGTGCTGGCGGCCCCGCTGGCCGAGGCTTTCGTGTGGCCGCTCGCCAGTGTGCTGCTGCTGGGGCCGCAGCTGCGCGCGCCGTCCTGGGGCGAGAACCGGTCTTTGTAGTGATGGCCGCCACACTCCCCACTGCGCGGGGTTCACTGCCCCCCGACAGGTCTGCTGCGCCTGCGGCCTGGCAAAGCTGGTTCAGCGGCTCCTGCGGGTCAAGGCCGGGCGGGCTCTTCACGCTTTCCGTGCAGCCCGGCTTGCCGCGCAACCAGCGCGTTGCTGACTGGTCTGCGCAATCGCCGGCACTTTTCCCCGTGTCACGCGTCCTACGGCCATGAATGAACTGAGAAACGTTGAAGCGGACTTGTCGCGCTTTCGCACGCGTGTGCTGGTGGCGGGTCTGGGGGTGTTTCTGGCTTTTTCGCTGGTGGCGTCGCGCCTGGTTTATTTGCAGGTTTACCGCCATGCCGACCTGAGTGCGCAAGCTGAAAGCAACCGCACGGCGGTGGTGCCCATCGTGCCCAACCGGGGCTTGATTCTGGACCGCAACGGCATTGTGCTGGCGTCCAACTACTCGGCCTACACGCTGGAAATTACCCCGTCCAAGGTCGAAAACCTCGAAGAAACCATTGCCGAGCTGGAAAAACTGGTCGAAATCCAGCCCAGGGACAAACGGCGTTTCAAGCGACTGCGCGAGGAGTCGAAAAGCTTTGAATCCATCCCGCTGCGCACCCGCCTGACGGATGAGGAAGTGGCGCGATTTTCTGCGCGGCGCTTTGGTTTTCCGGGCGTCGACATCAAGGCCCGGCTGTTTCGCAATTACCCCTATGGCGAGCTGGGCAGCCACGTGGTGGGCTACATCGGCCGCATCAACCCGGCTGAAAAAGAGGCGATTGAAGACCGCGAAGAAGAAGGCAACTACCGGGGCACCGACTACATCGGCAAGCTCGGGGTCGAGCAGAGTTTCGAGCAGCAACTGCACGGCATCACCGGCGTCGAGCAGCTCGAAACGTCAGCCGGCGGGCGCGCCACGCGCCGGCTGTCCAGCAGTCCGGCCACGCCCGGCAACATGGTCATGCTGTCGCTGGACATCGGCCTGCAAAAACTGGTCGAGGACATGTTTGGCACGCGGCGCGGCGCGCTGGTGGCCATCAATCCGCAAAACGGCGACGTGCTGGCTTTTGTCAGCAAGCCGTCGTTTGACCCCAATTTGTTCGTCGATGGCATCGACCAGGAAAGCTGGGATGCGCTCAATGAGTCCATCGACAAGCCGCTGCTGAACCGGGCCTTGCGCGGCACCTACCCGCCGGGTTCGACCTACAAGCCGTTCATGGCGCTGGCGGCGCTGCAAACGGGCACGCGTTCGCCCAAAACGCTCATCAACGACACGCTGACCTACTCTTTTGGCGGCCGCAAGTTCGGCAGCCCGGCCGGCGAGCGCGGCGGCATCATGGACATGCACCGCGCCATTGCCGAATCGAGCAACGTGTACTTTTACTCGCTGGCCAACGAAATGGGGGTCGAGGCCATGCACGACTTCATGGCGCCGCTGGGTTTTGGACAAATTACCGGCATTGACATCAACGGCGAGGTGCGCGGCGTGCTGCCCAACCAGGCCTGGAAAAGCAGTTACTTCAAAAAGCGCGAACAGCAAAAATGGTTTGCCGGCGAAACCATCTCGCTGGGCATTGGCCAGGGCTACAACAGTTTCACCATCTTGCAGCTGGCGCATGCTACGGCAACGCTGGTCAACAACGGCATCCAGCACAAGCCCCGGCTGGTGTTGGGCACGCGCGATACGGTAACCGGCGAAATGCACCCGCTTGCGCCCGATCCGCCCGTAGACCTGGGCTACAAGCCGGAGAACGTGGCCGTTGTGCGCAAGGCGCTGGTGAGCGTGACGCAAGGCGGCACGGCCACCCGGGTATTTGCCGGTGCAGGCTATACAAGCGGCGGAAAAACCGGCACCGCGCAGGCCGTATCAATCGGCGCAAAAGACAAATACAACAAAGCCCGGATGGAAGAGCACCAGCTTGACCACGCGCTCTACATCGCCTTTGCCCCGGCTGACAACCCGAAAATTGCGCTGGCCGTGATTGTCGAAAATGCCGGCTGGGGTGCCGGCGCGGCCGCACCGATTGCGCGCCGCGTGTTCGACTATGCGCTGAGGGGCCAGTACCCCAGCGAAGCCGACCTGCTGGCCGTGCAGGCGGGCACTGCCAGTACGCCCATGGGCACGCCCCGGTTGGCAAGCGACATGAATGCGTTGCTGGCAGACAGCGTGCTGGCGATCGGGCAGGTCAAGCCCAAGGCAGACGTTGAGGCAAGCAGTCCCGCGCCCAGCGAGGCCAAACCGGTAAAGCCCGAAAATCCAATCGCCAAGCCAGTTGTAAACCCGATCGCCAAGTTAGCTGAAAAGTCAGTTGCAAAGCCGATCGCCAAGTTGGCTGAAAAGCCACCTGCAAAGCCGGCCGCTAAGCCAGCCGAAAAGCCGGCGGCTAAGCCAGCCACAAAGCCGGCGGCTAAGCCAGCCACAAAGCCAACTGCAAAACCAGTCGAAAAGTTGACCGTCAAGCCAGTCGCAAAGCCAACCGAAAAGCCAGTCGTGAAACCGACCGCCAAGCCAGCTGTAAAGCCCACCGCCAAGCCAGCCGAAAAGCCAGTCGCAAAGCCAAATCGGCAGTGACCGCTAAAGCGGCCAGCCAGCCCGACGGCTGACACCCGGCCCGATGAGCGCCGCGTTACGGCGGTTGGGGCTACTTCAGAAAAGCGTCAAAGCCGGTTTTCAGGATCAGGACGCTGACCACGGCAATAAACACCAGCCGTACAAAACCCGCGCCGTGCTTGAGCGCCAGGCGCGTGCCCAGCAGGCTGCCGACCACGTTGGCCACCGCCATCGTCAGGGCGAAATGCCACCAGACATGGCCCTTGTACGCAAACAGGCCGAGCGCCGCCAGATTGGTCGCGGTGTTCAGCAGCTTGGCTGACGCCGAGGCATTCAAAAAGTCGTAGCCCAGCCAGCGCACAAACAGGAACACCAGAAAGCTGCCCGTGCCGGGGCCAAAAAATCCGTCGTAAAACCCCAGCACCAGGCCGATGCAGCAGGCAATGATGGTTTCACTGCGGCCACTGAAGCGCGGCGTATGGTGCCGGCCCAGGTCTTTTTTCACCAGCGTGTAAGCCAGCACCGCCAGCAGCACGAAAGGCAGCGCCTTGCGCAAAAAGCCGGGGTCGATCAGCGTGACCAGCCACGCGCCGCCCAGTGAGCCGAAAAACCCCGCCGTCGCCGCTGGCAGCAAGGCCGACCAGCGTAAATCGACCCGGCGGGCATATTGGGTGGTGGCGACTGCCGTGCCCCAGATCGACGCGCCCTTGTTGATGCCAAACAGCGTCGCCGGCGGCGTGGTCGGGAAAACAGTGAACAAGGCGGGCACCAGAATCAGCCCGCCACCGCCGACGATGGCGTCTACAAAACCGGCCAGCAGCGAAGCCAAAGAGACAAGCAGCAATTCCATGACGGCAATTGTCGCACTGGATGCGCACTTTGATTGCTATGCAATTTATAGCTGGTAGCGCAGGTGGAGCATGCACAAGAGCCGATTTTCATCCATAAATTGCCGCTTGCGGGCAAAAAAAAGCGCTGGGGTTGCCAGCGCTTTTTCTTGAACATCCTGGTGACGGACTGTTCTTTGTTTTATTTTTCTCTTGTCTCCTCGACTCCCCGCGTTGCGGGCAGCTAGGCCCGTCAGCAAGAACTTGAATATAGTCCGCGCACCGCCAAAATGCATCAGGGATATCCCGCCTGCGGGGTTTCCCTGAAAGGCGCGCTGCGTGGCTGCGTCAAATGCCGTCCCGTATCCACTGCGCCGCTTTTTCGGCAATCATCAGCGTTGGCGAGTTGGTGTTGCCGCTGGTGATGAGCGGCATCACGCCGGCATCGACCACGCGCAAGCCGCGAATGCCGCGCACCCGCAGGTGCGAATCAACCACCGCCATCGGGTCATCGCTTCGGCCCATTTTGGTTGTGCCGACCGGGTGAAAAATCGTGGTGGCAATGTCACCGGCCAGCCGCGCCAGGTCTTCATCGGTCTGGAACTGCACGCCCGGCTTGAACTCTTCGGGCTGAAAGCGGGCCAGCGCGCTCTGGCTGACGATCTTGCGCGTCACGCGCAGCGAGTCGGCCGCCACCTGCCGGTCTTCTGGCGTGCTCAGGTAGTTGGGCGAAATGGCCGGGGCGTCGCCAAACTGACCCGACTTGATGCGCACGCTGCCGCGACTGGTCGGATTCAGGTTGCACACGCTGGCGGTAAACGCGTTGAACGCGTGCAGCGGCTCGCCAAAGGCCTCCAGCGACAGCGGCTGGACGTGGTACTGGATATTGGGCCAGGGCTGGTCGGGCGAGCTGCGTGTGAAAGCGCCCAGTTGCGACGGTGCCATGCTCATCGGGCCGGTCTGGCGCAGCGCGTATTCCAGCCCGATGCGCGCCTTGCCCCACATCGAATTGGCCATCGTGTTGAGCGACAGCCCCCAGCGCTTGCTGTCCTTGTCCCCCTTGATCTTGTAGACCGAGCGAATTTGCAGATGGTCTTGCAAATTGGCGCCCACGCCGGGCAGGTCTTGCACCACGGGAATGCCATGCTGCTGCAGCAAGGCCGCCGGCCCAATGCCCGAGAGCTGCAATATCTGCGGCGAGCCGATGCTGCCGGCGCACAAGATCACTTCGCCCATGTGCCCCGAGTCGCGCGTGGCCAGCGCCGTCACGCGCTCCTGGCCGTTCCACACCTCCGCCCCCGTGCAGCGCTGGCTGCCGTCGGCCTGGGGGGCGATCACCAGTTTGCAGACCTGCGCGCTAGTCCAGAGCTCAAAATTTGGCCGCCCCAGACAAGTGGGCCGCAAAAACGCCTTGGCCGTGTTCCAGCGCCAGCCGCTTTTCTGGTTGACTTCAAAATAACCCACGCCTTCATTGCTGCCCCGGTTGAAGTCCGGCGTGTGTGCAATGCCGGCCTGGCTGGCGGCTTCGGCAAACGCATCCAGAATGTCCCAGCGCAGGCGCTGCTTTTCAACGCGCCATTCGCCGCCCGCATTTCGGTGGCGCAGGACTTGCTGGTACGGATTGGTTTTGTCCTGCATCAGCGCCGGTGCCACGCCGCGCGCGCCGTGAAAGGCGTCCGCGCCCTTGTGGTGGTCTTCGTGCAGCTTGAAGTGGGGCAGGGCGTTGTCCCACTTCCAGTCGCTGTCGCCCGTCAGTTGCGCCCACTGGTCGTAGTCGCGCGCCTGGCCGCGCATGTAGATCATGCCGTTGATGCTGGATGAGCCGCCCAGCGTCTTGCCGCGCGGGTAGCGCAGCGCGCGGCCATTCAGGCCGGCGTCCGGTTCGGTGTTGAACAGCCAGTCGGTGCGCGGGTTGCCGATACAGTACAAATAACCGACCGGAATATGAATCCAGTGGTAGTCGTCCTTGCGGCCAGCCTCGATCAGCAGCACGCGTTTGGAGGCGTCGGCGCTCAGGCGGTTGGCCAGCAGGCAGCCGGCCGTGCCGGCACCGATGATGATGTAGTCGAAGTTTTGAGTCGGGTCTTGCATGTGATGGATCTTGGGGGTTTCTGCGCTTGCATTGTGGCAAAAACCGGCGCGCCAGCACCCGGTAGATACCCGTTCACTCACCCGTTCAATCACCCTTTTCGCCCAGCCGTCCGCCTGGCCCCGTCGGGCGCGCCGGTCAGGCCCTTGGCGCTGTAGGACCATGACGCCATATCATCACTACTGCAAATACGGGGTGCTCCAGGCATTACCATCACTTTTTTGTTCCTTCACGCGCCTGCCCGGCAGTCGCTCTTCAACCCGCCTCATTCATGCTTCAGGAAGATTCACCGCCACGACTTGACATTCAGGACGCCCCTGACGGCCCCGTCGTGCGCCTGCTGGGTGCGTGGACGGCGGCCAACCTCACGGTGCCACCCGTCTGGGCGGCGCTGACGGCGCAATTCAAGGGGCTGGGCGGCGGTGCTGCGGCAGGCAAGACCGGCAAGGCGGCTGGTGCTGTCGCCGGCCATTGGCGTCTGGACGAGATTGAAAAGCTCGACTACCTGGGCGCGCAGGTGTTGTGGCAGCAGTGGGATCATCAATGGCCAGCTGCGCTGCAGACTACGCCTGAACAGCGGGAGATGCTGGAGGCGGTTGAAAAATTCACCGTCAAGCTGGCTCCCGCGCCCAAGGCCTCGTGGTTTGAGCCGGTGCGCGTGCTGGGCAGCCATTTGCTCAGCCTGTTCGACCATACCAAGGGCTTGCTGCGCCTGCTGGGCCAGTTGCTGCTGGACCTGGGCCGGCTTGTCAAGCGTCCGCAGCAGGGGCCGTGGCGCGACCTGTCGGGCCATCTGTTTCATTTTGGCGCGACCGCCTTGCCCATCACCGCACTGGTGGGGTTTTTGATTGGCGTCGTGCTGGCGTACCTGATTTCGCAGCAGTTGCGGCAGTTTGGCGCTGACGCCTTCATCGTCAACATTTTGGGTATTTCGCTGATTCGTGAACTTGGCCCGGTACTGGCCGCCATTTTGATTGCCGGGCGCAGCGGCTCGGCCATCACCGCGCAAATTGGCGTGATGCGCGTGACCGAAGAGCTGGACGCGATGCGCGTCATGGGCATTGCCCGGGGCTTTCGGCTGGTCATGCCGCGCGCGCTGGCGCTGGCGCTGGTGATGCCGCTGATTAGCGTCTGGACCACGATGGCCGCTTTGCTGGGCGGCATGCTGGCGGCTTATGTGTCGATGGACGTGACGTTTGCGTATTTCATGAATGCGCTGCCCGCCGCCGTCAAGGTGTCCAACCTCGGGCTGGCCAGTGCCAAGTCGGTGGTGTTTGGCCTGCTGATTGCGCTGGTCGGCTGCCACTATGGTCTGCGCGTCAAGCCCAATACCGAAAGCCTGGGGCAGGGCACCACCGCGTCGGTGGTGACGTCCATCACCGTCGTCATCCTGGTCGATGCCCTGTTTGCCGTGCTGTTTAGAAGTGTGGGTATCTAAGTGCATAGCCCCCACGCTTCCCGCTTCGCGTGGTTCGCTGCCCCCCGAGGGGGCCGTCCCGCCTGCGGCCTGGCAAAGCCAGTTCCGCGGCCGGTGCTGGTACGGCCAGAGGAGGTTGAAAAATGACCGAACCCGTCGTTGAAATCCGCAAGCTGTGGACCGTTTTTGAGAACGGTGACAAAAAGGCGGTGGTGCATAAAGACCTTGACCTGACGGTCGAGCGCGGCGAAATCATGTCGCTGGTAGGCGGCTCGGGCACCGGCAAAACCGTGCTGCTGCGCCAGATTCTGGGGCTTGAAACGCCCACGCAGGGCGAGATCACCGTGCTCGGCAAACCCGCCGCAGAACTGGGCAAACGCGGCGCAGCCAGCCGGGTCGGCATGCTGTTTCAGCAAGGCGCGCTGTTTTCAGCCTTCACCGTGCTGGAAAACATCGCGTTTCCCCTGCGTGAGTTGAATTTCTTGCCCAGTGCGCTGATCCGCGAAGCCGCCCTGGTCAAGCTGCAAATGGTTGGCTTGCCCGCCGACGCCGCCGACAAAATGCCCAGCGACCTGTCGGGCGGCATGATCAAGCGTGTGGCGCTGGCGCGTGCCCTCATCATGGACCCGCCGCTGCTGCTGCTGGACGAACCCACCGCCGGGCTTGACCCCGGCAGCTCTGACAGCTTTTGTGAGTTGCTGCTCTCGCTGCACAAGGGCATGGGGCTGACGGTGGTGATGGTGACGCACGATCTGGATACGATCTTTGAGCTCAGCACCCGCATTGCCGTGCTGGCGGCGCAAAAAGTCATCATCAATGACGTACCGCAAAAGGTGGTGGCCTTCGAGCACCCCTTTATTCGTGAATTTTTCCTGGGCGGACGCGGTCAGCGGGCCATGACGCTGCTGACCGAGCCGCCCAAACCATAGAAAGGTTTTCATCATGGAAAACAAAGCCCATGCGCTGATTGCCGGCGTGTTTGTGGTGGTTGTCACCGCCCTGCTGGCGCTGCTGGCCATCTGGCTGACGCGCGACAACGTTCAGCGCCACCTGTACGAAATGAGCACCAGCCAAACCATCTCCGGCCTGCAGCCGCAAGCCGCCGTGCGCTTTCGCGGCATTCCGGTCGGCAAGGTCGAAAGCATCGGGTTTGATCAAAAAGTCAAAGGCAATGTGCTGATTGTGGTGTCCATCGACCGCGCCGCGCCCGTCACCCAGTCCACCTTTGCCGCCGTCGCCTCGCAAGGCGTGACCGGCCTGGGCTTTATCCAGCTCGACGACAACGGCGAATCCACCCAGCGCCTGACGCCCAACGACGACGACCCGCCGCGCATTCCGCTTCAGCCCAGCACGCTCGACAAATTGCTCAAGCAAAGCCAGACCATTTTTGTGCAGGCTGAACAGGCCACCGCTCGGCTCAACCAGGTGCTGTCTGACGAAAACCAGAAGGCCGTCAACACTGCCGTCACGCAACTGGCAGAAGCCGCCGGCAGCATCAACCGCGTCGCCAAAGGAATGGAGCCCACCGTGGCCGCTTTGCCAGCCCTGACGCGCGACTCCACCGCCACCTTGCTGGCGGTGAAAAACGCCAGCACCCAGGTGGCCGCCACCGCCGAACGCCTGAACGCCAAGGGCGGCGCGCTGGACAAGCTGACGCAAGGCGGCACGGCCCTGGCGGCCAGTGTTGAAACCTTCAGCGCCGCTACCTTGCCCAAGCTCAGCGAAGTGGCCGACGAAACCTCACGCACCATGCGCCAGTTGCGGCGCACCGTGAGCGGCGTCGATGACAACCCGCAGTCGCTTATCTTTGGCAACGGCCCGCGCCAGCCCGGCCCCGGCGAACCCGGATTTTCTGCCAATGGAGACAAAAAATGAGCCCCTTGAACCCGGTAAAAAATGCTATTGAATCAATAGCTGTCAGCGCCCGCCAGTCTTGCGCAAGCACTGCTTTTGGCTTGATAACCGTGGCCACGCTGATGGCCGGCTGCTCGGCCATCGACAAACCGGTCCGCCCCAGCATGTACGACTTTGGCCCGGGCCTGTCCACCCAGAGCGCGGCAGCGTCAACGCCAGCGGCGCACACCTTGCCGCCGATGGCGATAGCCGACATTTCGACCGCCGGCGGCGCGATTGAAAACCAGGCCGTGCTGTATCGCCTGGCCTATACCGATGCGCAAGAATTGCGCCCTTATTCGCAAGCCCGCTGGAGCATGCCGCCCGCCCAGCTGGTCAACAAGCGCATGCGCGAGCTTTTGGGGCAGCGCCGCGTGGTGCTGACAGCGCGTGAAGGCATCGCGCTGAACCGCAGCCAAAACGCCAACTTGCCGATGCTGCGCGTCGAGCTTGAAGAGTTCAGCCAGCTGTTCAGCGCGCCTGACACCAGCGTCGGGCTGATCCGCCTGCATGCGACGCTGGTAGACATCACGCCCCAGGGTGAAAAGCTGGTCGCGCAGCGCAGCTTTGCCATTCAGCGGCCCGCCGCCAGCGCCAATTCCGCAGGCGGCGTGCGCGCCCTGTCAGAGGCGACCGACGCCGCCATCGAAGCCATCGACCAGTGGATGCAGCAGTTGCCCGCGCGTTGATTCAGGCGCGCGAAAGACTGTAAAAACAATAGCTGCTTGCGTAAGCGCAGTAAGCGCTACAGCCTTTAAAAGTGCTTAATGTGTAACTACTCAGCGCTCCAGGTACTCCGTCATTCCCGCGAAGGCGGGAATCCAGTTGGACACCACAAACGTGTGATGAAGACCCCTGGATTCCCGCCTTCGCGGGAATGACAGGAACGGTGGATACCTGCGTAGTGACCTTGATATTGCTGGCTGGACGCATTCGGCTTGCTTTTTCTGACTTCGCAAGGCGGCTGGCGTAAAAATTCTCCTTGACGGCGAATTTTGGGCAATAACCCCGCGCCGGCCCGCTGCCAGCCCCGCCTTTGTGCCAAAGCGCAAGCGTCATGCAGGCCCGGACTCAAGGGCGGCGGGTAAGCTCAGTGGCTACGCTCAACCCGTGCCCGCCCGGCCCTGCGGCGTTTGCCCGGCCAACTTTTCACCACCACAAGCGCCATGACCAGTTTTAAGCGACAAGCCTCTGCGTTCACGGCGGGGTCTGGGCGGTCAGACCGGCACGGTCTGCCTGGCTACTTTGGGCGCCAGCGATCAATCAGCTTGCGAAGCGCGGCAAGGCCGGCCGCATCAACTTTTGCCCACTGCCCAGCCGTCAGGCGTATAGAGCGCTGCTCCAAATTCTCGCCGGGGAATTTCAACGGCCTGCCGATCTGTTTTTTAAGGGGTTCCATGTGGCAATTATCTGTGATGCAAAATAACTTGAAAATTCCTTTATTTTGTGATTCAATAATATCTGTGAAAACACTTAAAACCTTCAAACTTCGCATCAAGGACAAGCATTCCAAAGTGCTTGTTGCGATGGCGCGCGAGGTCAATCAGGTGTTCAACTTTTGCAACGAAACCAGCATGCGCGCCATCCGGGAGCGCAACAAATGGCTTTCAGGCTACGACCTGCAAAAGCTCACCGCTGGTTTCAGCAAGTGCGAAGGCGTCAACGTGGACAGCGGCACAGTCCAATTGGTCTGCGTAGAGTACGCCACGCGGCGCAAGCAGTTCAAGAAAGCCCGGCTCAACTGGCGCGTCAGCAACCCCAAGTCGTCCAAGCGCTCGCTGGGCTGGATTCCGTTCAAGGGCGGCCACGCGAAATGCAAGGCGGGGCAAATCGGGTTTGCCGGCAAGAAGTTCAGCCTGTGGGATAGCTACGGCTTGTCGCAGTTTGAATTGCGCGCCGGCTCGTTCTCGCAGGATGCACGCGGGCGCTGGTATTTCAATGTGGCGGTCGAGCTCCAAGCCAAGCCGTCCGCTGGAACCGCCAGCGTCGGCATCGACCTGGGCTTGAAAGAGTGCGCCACCACCTCCGCCGGCGAAAAGCTTGAGGGTCGCTGGTACCGGGCCAATGAGAAAGCGCTTGCCGTGGCGCAGCGCGCCGGCAAAAAGCGGCGCGTCCGTGCCATCCACGCCAAGACAGGAAATCAGCGCAAGGACGCGCTGCACAAGTTCAGCACCGCCTTGGTGCAACAAAACGCCGCCATTTTCGTGGGCGACGTGGCCAGCGCCAAGCTGGTCAAAACCCGGATGGCCAAGTCAACGCTGGATGCGGGCTGGTCAATGTTGAAAACGATGTTGGAATACAAGAGCCATCAGGCCGGTATCGTTTTCGAGGAAGTCAATGAAAGCTATTCAACCCAGACGTGTTCTCAATGCGCAAGCATCGAGGGGCCGAGAGGCTTAAGCGGGCTTGGAATAAGGCAATGGACTTGCAGCTGTGGAGCGGTGCACG
Organism: Polaromonas sp. CG_9.5; assembly: GCF_035984465.1. Lineage (NCBI taxonomy): Bacteria > Pseudomonadati > Pseudomonadota > Betaproteobacteria > Burkholderiales > Comamonadaceae > Polaromonas > Polaromonas sp. CG_9.5. The sequence goes on along the minus strand of NZ_JAXCHR010000002.1, from coordinate 232,695 downwards.
ACCGCGACGTGAACGCCGCAAGGAACATTGCTGCGCGCGGACTAGCGCGTCTTGCAGAAGGAACCCCAGCATGAACACCGGGAGTCAGAACCCCCGGACTTCAGACCGGGGAGTAGTCAAACCGCAAACTTTCATCGAAAAATGGGGCCCCGGCGGCCCGGCTTACGGCCTGAACGAAGAGCAGGGCGCGCAAAGCCATTTCATTGACCTCTGCGAATTGCTCGGCGTGCCCAAGCCCGGCAGCGAAGCGGGCTATTTGTTTGAAGAAAAAAACAGCGTTATTGGCGGGCGCACCGGCTATGCCGACGTGTTCCGGCGCGGCGCGTTTGCCTGGGAAAACAAGGCGCCCGGCAAAAACCTCGACGCTGCGCTCCGGCAGTTGCTCAGCTATAGCCTGGCCCTGAGCAACCCGCCGATTCTGGTGGTCTGCGACCGATTGACCATCCGCATCCACACCCAGTTCACCGGCCACCCGACCGAAACCCACAGCGTTTTGCTCCACGAGCTGGCCCAGCCCGACAAACTGGCGCTGCTGCGCCGCATCTGGACCGCGCCCGAGAGCTTTCGGCCCCAAAAAACCAGCCGCGACATCACCGAGCTGGCCGCGCGCAGCTTTGCCACGCTGGCCGAAGGCCTGCGCAAACGCGGCCCCGACCCCGTCGCCAATCCGCAAGCCGCGCAAACCCACGCCGACGAAGTCGCGCACTTTTTGACGCAGTGCCTGTTCTGCTTTTTTGCCGAAGACGTGGGCCTGCTGCCCGGCCGCATGTTTGAAGGCCTGGTCAACAACCGCAAGCTCACCAGCGACAAGCTGACCGGCGGGCTGCGCAATTTGTTCACCGTCATGCGCGACGGCGGGCTGTACGGCAACGACGACATTCCGTGGTTCAACGGCGGGCTGTTCCAGAAAATCAGCATTCCCGCGCTCAGCGTCATGGAAATGACCGAGCTGCGCAACGCCGCCAGCCTGAACTGGAGCGCCATTGACGTGTCGATTTTTGGCACGCTGTTCGAGCGCGGGCTCGACCCGAGCAAGCGCAGCCAGTTGGGCGCGCACTACACCGACCCGGCCACCATCGGGCGCATCACCCAGCCGGTGTTGGCACGCCCGTTGCTACAAATTTGGCAGCAGCTGGTGCCCGTGCTGCAAGCGCTGCTGGCCAAAAGCACCAAAAAAGGCGACAAACACTACAAAGCCGCGCAGGTCAAGTTCATCGGCTGGCTCGATTTGCTGAAAAACTACCGCGTGCTCGATCCGGCCTGCGGCAGTGGCAATTTCTTGTTTCTCGGCCTGAAAACGCTCAAAGACATTGAGCACCAAAGCCACATCGAAGCCGCCACGCTGGGGCTGGAGCGCGAAGCCGATCTGGTCACCGGCCCGCACAACATGCTCGGCATCGAGCTGAATGAATACGCCGCCGAACTGGCGCGCGTGACGGTGTGGATTGGCGAGTTGCAATGGCGGCTGCTGCACGGCTACGAGTTCAAGACCAACCCGGTGCTCGAACCCCTCGACCATATCGAGTGCCGCGATGCGCTGCTGGCGTTTGACCCCGCGCGCGCTGCGGCGGCAGAAGCCGCGTGGCCGCAGGCGAATGTGGTGATTGGGAATCCACCGTTTTTGGGCGACAAAATGATGCGATCGGAACTGGGCGACGCCTACACCGATACGTTGCGACAGGTCTACAAGGACAGGGTTCCGGGCGGTGCTGATCTGGTCATGTTCTGGTTTGAAAAAGCCAGAGCGCAGATTGAGAACGCAAGGCTTGAAGCTGCGGGGCTTGTTTCCACCAATTCCATTCGCCAGCGCGGCAACAGGCCAGTAATGGAGCGTATCCAACTGACCACGCGTATTTACGAAGCTTGGGCAGACATGCCTTGGGTCAACCAAGGCGCAGCGGTAAGAGTGTCTCTTGTGTGTTTTGGGAATGCCTCACAAACTGCCCGGCTTGACGGCACGGACGTACAACAGCTGTTTCCTGACCTCAAGGCCCAAGCCATCGGCGCATTTGAGGTTGACTTGACGACGGCTCGACCATTGCTGGAAAACGCCGACGCCTCTTATTTCGGTTTGTGTCTGGCAGGCCCATTCAAAGTGCCTGCGCAAACGGCGGCGGATTGGTTGCGCCAGCCCAATGTGCATGGGCTGCCGAATAGTCAAGTGCTCAGACCCATTTACAACGGCTCAGACATTACGCGACGCTGGGCGGGGAACTGGACGATTGATTTCGGTGCTCGAATGTTGGAAAACGATGCTGCTCAATTCGAGAAACCGTTTGAGTATGCGATTCAGCACATCAAGCCTGTCAGAGCAAGTAACCGAGAAGCGCAGCGCGTGAAGAACTGGTGGCGTCATGGCCGGCCAAGGCCAGAGCTTCGCGAAAAGCTAGCCGGCCTCACCCGTTACATCGCTACTGTTGAAACGGCAAAGTACCGTGTGTTTGTGTTTTTCCCAGTAAGCGTGGCACCGGAGCACAGCCTGATCGTGATTCCACGATCAGATGATGTGACTTTTGGGCTGTTGTCTTGCCGCTTTCATGGCGTTTGGGCGTTGGCGCGCGGTGGACGGATGGGAAAAGGCAATGACCCGCGATATAACTCCTTGGCCGTTTTTGAACCGTTCCCCTTCCCCCAAGGCCTCACGCCCGCTGACACCGCGCACCAGCGCACCGAGGCGTTGGAGGGCGGCGCGCTCATCCCCGCTGATATTTCAGTGCCAAACAAGCCGCAGGCGCACAAGGGACGGGCGAAACCCGCTATTCAAAGCATAGCAATTCGTGACCACGCTGCGCGCATCGCCATCGCCGCCAAGCGCCTGAACGACCTGCGCGACAACTGGCTCAATCCGCCCGAGTGGACGCAGCGGCTGCCTGAGGTGGTTCCGTTGGGAATGGACACAAGTCCGTACCCCGACCGCATCGTGGCCAAAAACGGCCATGAAAAAGAGCTGGCCGCGCGCACGTTGACCAAGCTCTACAACCAGCGCCCGGCCTGGCTGGACGCTGCGCACAAAACCCTCGACGCCGCCGTCGCCGCCGCTTACGGCTGGGCCGACCATGACGCCGACATGCCGGACGAAGAAATCCTCAAACGCCTGCTGGCGCTGAACCGCGAGCGGGCTGCGGTGTAACGGCAAGCACCGGGGTCGGTGCCTGACAAAAGCGTTGCATGGCCGCCAAAAGAAAGTGGCAGCGGCGCGTGGGGCTGGTTTTTTGGCGGGCGGAAACGTTAAAGTGCTTGCAGCCGAAGGTGTTTTGAAACTAACGGTTCCAGCCCCTCCCTTCACCAGCGCAAGCGACGATGCCATGAAAAAAAGATTCGAAAAGTTACTGCGTCTGCGTTACACCGTGGGGATTTTGATCGGGTCGGCGCTGGTGCTGGCGGCGGTCGGGGAGTTTGCCTACCAGCGCACCGTCGGCACTCTGCGTTCTGGCATTGCCTTGACGGATGCGCGTGTCGGCAGCGCCCGCATCCTGCAACTGCTGAGCGACGCCGAAGCTGCGCGCCTGGGCTACCTGCTCACGGGCAGCGCTTTGTACCTGGCGCCGCTGGAGCAGGCTGAACGCGAGCTGCGCGGCAACAAAAAGGTCTTCGACTTCATCGCGCTGATCGGCCCGACCGGGCCGCAGGACTCGCAGCAGATATATGACATGGCCATGCTGAAGTTTGGCGAGATAGGGCACACCGTGGCGCTGGCCAAGGGCGGTGATGAGGAGGGCGCATTGGCCTTGCTGCGCAGTGGCGAAGGCAAGCGTCGCATGGCCAGCATGCGTGCGCATTTCGATGCCAAGTTCGCCGAAGCGGCCAAGCTTCAGGCTGACGCGCGCCAGACCATCTTCGACGCCCTGCTCTTTAACCGGGCCGCTGTGTTGCTGCTGTCGTTGGTGATTGCGGTAGGCCTGTATTGGTACTGGGGCCGGCTCAAGCAGCTTGACCGGGAAACGCACAGCCGCCAGCAGCTGCTGGAAACGGTGGTGGCGCAGAAAACGTCTGAACTGCGCACGCTGGCAGGCTACTTGCAAACCGTGCGAGAAGACGAAAAATCCCACCTTGCCCGAGAGCTGCACGACGAGCTGGGGGGCCTGCTGACGGCTGCCAAGCTCACGCTGGCCCGCATGCGCATCAAGTTGGCGGGCGATGCGGACATGCTCGAACGCATAGAGCAAGTCGGCAGTCACTTGAGCGCCGGCATTGCGCTGAAACGCAGGATTGTGGAAGACCTGCGGCCCTCGACCTTGAGTGTGCTGGGCTTGACGATTGCGCTCGATTCGCTGTGCTCGGAGACGGGCCGCAGCCTGGGTTTTCCGATCACGACGGCGATTGCCGAGGTTCACCTGAGCCCCGACGCCGAGCTGGGCGTGTACCGCATCGTTCAGGAGGCGCTCACGAATATTGGCAAATACGCAGAAGCCAGTCACATCAGCATCGAACTGCGTGAAACCCCGGCAGAAGTCTTGCTCGACATCCAGGACAACGGGAACGGCTTCGACCTGGCCACTTTGGAGCCCGGCCAGCACGGTCTGGCAGGCATGCGCTTCAGGGTTGAAAGCCTGAGCGGCACCATGACCATGCACTCAGCGCCGGGCGAGGGCGTGCGTATTGCCGTGCGGTTTCTCAAGACGCAAGTCAGCGCCTAGCGCGCCCGCGCAGCCCGGCGAAGCGGTCGCGGGCGCTGGGCATCGGCTGGCCGCCGGGGCTGGTTTTTGTTTGCGGTGTGGGGCCAGGCTGGGGGTCAGGCTGAAAACGCAATGCGCGCGCTGCCGATGCCGTCAAACGTGGCCACGACCGTATCGCCGGCTTTGGCCTGCAGCACGCCGCACCACGTGCCGGTGGTCACGACGCTGCCAGCGGGCAGCACCTGTCCGCCTTGCGTCGCGTGGCGCAACCACGCCGCCAGCACCCAGGCCGGGTCGCCCAGCGAATGCGTGCCGGCAAATGTCTGCGCTGGTGCGCCTGAAATTTCGACGCGGCAACGCTGGGTGGCCCAGTCGTGCTCAGCGTCAAACGGCAGCCAGTCGCCCAGCACCAGCGCGCCGTGCGACTGCAGGTCGGCCAGCTTGAGCAGATCAGGCGCTTGCCCGCCCTGCGTCCAGCGCGAATCCACCACTTCGATGGCCACGGTCATGGCATCGACCAGCTGGGAGGCGCTGTCGCGGTCAAGCCCGGCGGCCAGTGCTGCATCAACCGGCACGGCCAGGCGCAGGGCAATTTCAGCTTCAATGCCGCGCATGGCAAAAGGCCAGTCGGTGCTAGCCGGGCTGTGCCAGATGCCGCGCTCGGGCAGCCGGGCATGGGTTTGCACGGCTTGCCGCGACGGGCCGCCGGTTTTCCAGTAGGGCGGCGCGCCGGGTGTAAACCACGCCAGCCGCTCTGCCACGCCTTGCTGCACGGCGTAGGCCTGCGCGGCGCTGGCGATGGCCGGTGCAAACGGCGCGGCATCGGTGGTGCGGTGGTCGCACCAAGCTTGCACCAGGGCGTCAATGGCAGGCTGCACAGAAGATAAAGGCATGGCGCGGGCTTTCTGAATTCGGGTGAAGGGAAAAGGCGCGGCTCAAAAAACCGCACGGCCTCAATGCCGCAGGATGGGGAACAGCTTGCCCAGGCCGTCGGCCATCACTTCGACGGCCAGCGCGGCCAAAATCAGCCCCATCAGCCGCGTCATGACATTGATGCCGGTCTTGCCCAGCACGCGTGAAATTGGCTCGGCCAGCGAAAAGCAAACCGCCGTCGCCAGGCCAATCACCAGCCCGTAAACCACCAGCGTGCTGAGTTGGAAAAACGTCTTGGCTTTTTCGGCATAAATCACCACGGTGGACATGGTGGCCGGGCCGGTCAGCAGCGGAATCGTCAGCGGTACCACGGCAATGCTGGCGCCCATCGCGGCTTTTTCAGCGCCGTCTTCAAACTCGTTGGTCTGCGGCTTGGCTTCTGCCGGCTGGGCGTTGAGCATGTTCATGGCGCTGATCAGCAGCAGCAGCCCGCCGCCGACCTGAAAGCTGGCCAGCGAAATGCCGAAAAATTCCAGGATCTGCAAGCCCAGCAAAGCGCTGATGGCAATCACCACAAACGCGCTGAACGAGGCGACGATGACCGTGCGCCGCCGCTGGGGCTTGGAAAAGCCCTGCGTGTAGTGAATGAAAAACGGCACGATGGCCAGCGGGTTGACGATGGCCAGCAGCGTCACCAGGGGTTTGAAGTCCATCAGCGGCCACCCGTCACGTCGAGCAATGCGCCCGTGGTGTAACTGGACGACGCGCCCAGCAGCCAGACGATGGATTCAGCCACTTCGTGCGCAGTGCCGGCGCGCTGCATCGGCACGTGCGGCGTCATGTCGCGGGCGCGGTGCGGCAAGCCGCCCGAGGCGTGAATCTCGGTTTCAATAATGCCCGGCCGCACCGCATTGACGCGAATGCCTTCGGCGGCCACTTCTTTGGCTAGGCCGACGGTGAAGGTGTCAATTGCGCCCTTGGCCGCCGCGTAATCGACATACTGGCCGGGCGAGCCGAGCCGGGCGGCGACGCTGGACACATTGACGATGGCACCGCCGCTTCCGCCATAGCGCGTGCTCATGCGCCTGACGGCTTCGCGGGCGCAGGTAAACGTGCCGAACACATTTACGGCAAACATGCGCTGCAGCCGGGCCTGCGTGATGGCGTCCACTCGCGTGGTCTGGTCCACCACGCCGGCGTTGTTGACCAGCGCGGTTAACGGGCCGAATTTGGCGTCGATTTTTGCAAACATCGCCACTACCTGCGCTTCGATGGCCACGTCAGCCTGCACCGCCATCGCCTGGCCGCCGGACTGGCGGATTTGCCGCACCACTTCGTCGGCCGCCAGCGAGTTGGTGGCGTAATTAACGGCCACCGCATAGCCTTGGCGCGCCGCCAGAAGGGCCGTCGCGGCGCCGATGCCGCGCGAAGCACCCGTAATCAATACAAGTCCGGACAAAGTGTTCTCCTGCAAAAAATGGCAATCCCGAGTACAAACGGGTTCGCGCGAAATCACCGACTGTAATGATTTATTTCAACTGGAGACACCCCTTTGAGCATCCCTGTGGACTATTACTTCACCCCGCAAAGCCCCTGGGCTTATCTGGGCCATGCGCGTTTTGCACAAATCGCGGGCGCAGCAGGCGCGGCGGTGCGTGTGTTGCCGATCGACCTGGGCGGCAAGGTTTTTCCGGTTTCGGGCGGGCTGCCACTGGGCCAGCGCGCGCCGCAGCGCCAGGCGTACCGGCTGATTGAGCTGCAGCGGCATGCCGACTTTTTGCACCTGCCGATCAACGTCAAGCCGAAATTTTTTCCGGTTTCTGGCGATGACGCCTCGCGCCTCATCATTGCCGTGGACTTGCACGACGGCGTGGAGGCGGCCATGAAGATCAGCGGCGCGATTTTTACCGCCGTCTGGGCGCAAGAGCGGCACATTGCCAATGAAAAGGTGCTGGCCGAACTGCTGGCCGAATGCGCTCTAGACGCCGCGCGGCTGGAGCAGTCGTACAGCCAGGCAGTGCAAGAGCGCTACGAAGCCCATACCGCGCAAGCCATCGACGCCGGCGTGTTTGGCGCGCCCACGTATGCCGTGGACGGCGAATTGTTCTGGGGCCAGGACCGGCTTGACTTTGTCGAGCGGCGTTTGAGTTCTATGATGAAAAATTGATTTTTAACAAGCACTGGAAACGGTAATTGTTTCTGACCAAAACCTGCAAAGCTTGTTTAAGCTTGCAGGTTTTATTGCATTTATATTCTTGACATTTTTGTTGTACCCCGAAGGAAAAAATGAAATTTACGCCACCCCAAGCTTTGATGGAGTTGACGCTTTTAAACGCGGAAACTTCAGACGAAAAATTTGAAGATTTTTTTGTCGAAGGCGTTGGCTTGGGGTTGCCCGTCGAGGTGCTGACCCGATTAAAAGACTTGTGGGGCCAAACCAAAGTGATTGGCGGTGAAATCGTCGCGATTGGAAAAATCATCGTTCAGAAAATCTTTGAATTTCTGAAGGCCAACCTTAATTTGATGGTCGGTTTCGCGATAGGCGCGGCTGTCGGGGCTTTAGTCTTGGGAATTCCTTTCATCGGACCCTTGCTTGCGCCGTTGTCGATGTTGTTGGGTGGACTCTATGGCGCGGGGACTTGCGTTGCGACTGAAAAAGGCATTCACACGGGTTCCCCTTTCACGGCAATGAGGGTGTTGGCAGAGAAATTTTTTGAATTGTTCAGAGCAATTCTTATGGGCGTTTCCCAATACTTGAATGTTGATCGACATGGCAACGCCACCGTTTAAGTTTGATGCCATGAAGTCGCCTGAAGACATGCGCTATTCCAGACGCTTTGAAAAAGCCCAATACATGAAGGCGCTGGACAAACTTGAAGGCAAGGATGCGGTGGGGCGGTCTGGTGAGCTGTTGGGTTCGGCTGGGGGTGCGGCGGCGGGTGCCGCCGCTGCAGGGACTATTGCAAGCGCGGCAGGTGCAACCACTTTGCTGAGCTCCACGACTCTTGCCGGTGCGTTAGGCGGTGTATTCGTCGCAGCTACTCCGGTAGGCTGGATCATTGGAGCTGCAGCAGTAGGTGGAATGGCGGCTTTCGGTATTGCAAAGATGATCCGCTCAGGCGCGCGTCAAGATGAAGTTCGTGCAAATCTGACAACTTCCATCAAACGCAAAGTCTTAGAAATCGACACCGCCACCAAGCCACAAGCAGTACAAAAATACCTGCTCCAACAACTCGAACTGAAGCTTGCTGAAGCCGTAAAAAAAGGGGCCTTACCCGATGAGACGTCACAACGAATTCTGTTGTTGGTCGCGAAAAATAAATTAAGCGTTGATATGGCACTGGACCGTATCAGCAGACTTTTAGCAGCAGGCGTTAATTCCTGATACCCGAATTTTTTCGTCAACATTAAGGAACACCCATGAGTCAATTCACCACGCTCACCGCTGCCGACGGTTTCAAGTTTTCTGCCTATGTGGCCAAGCCTGAAGGCACGCCGCGCGCGGCCATCGTCGTGCTGCAGGAAATTTTCGGCGTCAATTCGCACATCCGTTCGGTGGCCGACCGCTTTGCTGCCGAGGGCTATCTGGCGGTCGCGCCGGCCACGTTTGACCGCGTCAAGACCGGCGTGGAACTGGGCTACACCGAAGCCGACATGGGCGCTGGCATGGCATTGAAAACCGCCGTGGAAGCCTTGCCCGAACCCGGCGTGCTGCAGGACATCCAGGCCGCCATTGACCATGCGGCCCAATTGGGCGGCGGCAAGGTCGGCATCATCGGCTTTTGCTGGGGCGGGCTGCTGGCCTGGCGGTCGGCCTGCCTGCTCAAAGGCCTGTCAGCGGCGGTTCCGTACTATGGCGGCGGCATGACCAACAAAACGGAAGTCGCCCGCCAGCCCCAGTGCCCGGTGATGGCGCATTTTGGCGACCGCGACCACTGGATTCCGATGGACGGCATTGAAGCGTTCAAGCAGGCGCACCCTGAAGTAACGGTGCATGTGTATGCGGCAGACCACGGCTTTAACTGCGACCAGCGCGGCTCATACGACGAAGCGGCGGCGAAATTGGCACGCGCGCGGTCACTGGCTTTTCTGGCTGAGCATCTGGCCTGAGGGTGAGTGGCGACTGACGGCTTGTCAGTGGCGTCGCCGGTGTGGGCGTATGGCGGCGCTGGCTGCGCCCGCAAAAACGGCCAACAGGTTCAGTCCACCCGCCAGCGCGCTTCCAGGAACGCCAGCAGCGCCTTGAGTGCGGCGCTGTTCTGGCGGCGCTGCGCATACGCGGCGTAGAGCCAGGCCGGCTCCAGGCTGAACTCTGGCAGCACATGCTGCAAGCTGCCGTCTTCCAGCAGTTTTTTCACCTGCAGGCAGGGCAGGCGGGCCACGCCCAGGCCTTGCAACGCCAGCTGCACCAGTGTGGCGGAATCGGTCGCATCCATGCGGCTGCGCAAGGCGACGCTGTGCGGTTTGCCGTCCACCTGGAATGACCAGCTCGGCTGCATGCCGGCAAGCGACAGCGTCAGCGCATCGTGCCCGGCCAGTTCATCGGGATGTTCGGGCCTGCCGTGCTTTTCCCAATACGCCGGAGCGGCGCAAATCACCATGTGAACGGGCCGCAGCTTGCGCACGATGAGATTGGGGTCGGGGGTGGCACCGATACGCAGCGCCAGATCCATGCCTTCTTCGACGATGTCCCGCACGCTGTTGCTCAAGTCCAGGCTGATCTGCACTTCCGGATAAAGCAGCATGAAATCGGCCAGCAAAACGGACAGCTCCACATTGCCCAGGCCGTGCGGCGCGGTCAGGCGCAGGCGTCCGCTGGGCTCTTGGGAACGGTGCAGCAAGTCGTTGCGGGTCAGGGCCATCATTTCGAGCAACGGTGCGCTGCGTTCAAGCAGCAAGATGCCGGCATCGGTCAGGCTGATGGTGCGCGTGCTGCGGTTGAGCAAACGCGTGCCGAGCTGTCTTTCCAGTTCAGACACGTACTTGCTGACATTGGCCTTGGACACCTCCAGCGTGACGGCGGCGCGCGAAAAACCGCCACGGGCGGCCACTTCGCGGAAGGTGCTGATGAGTTTGAGGGTGTCCATTGTTTCCATGTCAGAAACAGAGTGGTTCTGCTTCAGTGTATTTAAAAGCGCAACTAAATGCGCACCTGCTAATCACAACAAACGCAAGGTTGTAAACCCTGTGAATCGTATTTTTTGCACAGTTGGACTCGACTGAGTGTCCAGCGCCGAAAAGGGTTCCCGATTCCATAGAACTATTCACTTAATCTGAAAGAAATAACATCATGAACAGCACCACCAAACTCCTCGCTTCTACCGTGATCGCCCTGGCTTCGGCAATGGCCGGCAACGCTTTCGCGCAAAGCACTGACCATGTGTATCCCGAAATGAGCGCCACCTCAAGCACCGTGACACGCGCCCAAGTCCAGTCCGAACTGGCCCAGGCAAAGCAAAACGGCATGGCGTTTACCCAGGCCAATGACCACAGCTACCCTTTCGCTGCTATGAACGACGGCGCAGGCAAGAGCCGTGCTGAAGTGCAGTCTGAACTGCGCATGCAGTCAAAGAACGGCGTGAACGTTCCTTACGACCACAGCTGAACCAAGCCCTGACTTGAAAAGTCCGTGCCGCCAAACGCGCAGGCTGGCGGCGGCTTCGCAGGACTTTTCTGCTGGCCTTGAGCCAACCGCTGCCCCGGCTTATCGCCCGTCCAGCGCGTGCACGGTGTAGAGCGCGTTTTCAATGGCAGCGCCCTCGGCGGTGTTGTCAAACACGCACCAGACGCTTGCGCCGGTTGCCGCCATGCGCTCAAGCCGCAGCGTCAGCGCATCCAGCCCGCCCTGTTCATAGGCCGAGTAATACATGCGCGGCGAGCCGTGCAGCCGCACATACACCAGGCTGTTGACACCGCCCGGCTTTTTACCCGCTTCATGCACCACCGGATCGGCCAGCACGCGGGCGATTTGCCAGGCGTCAAGCAAGGCATCGACCGGCGCTGTAAACCAGCTGGCGTGGCGGGGCTCCAGCGCCACCGGGCCGGCGTGGCGCTGGCGCAGGTCGCGTAAAAATTCTTCTGCCGTGGCGGCATCAAACCCCAGGCTGGGCGGCAGTTGCACCAGCAGGCAGCCCAGTTTTTCACCCAGCCCGTCGGTCTGTGCCAAAAAGTCGTCGAGCAGCCCTACACCACCAGCCAGGCGTTGCTGGTGCGTGATGGTCTTGGGCAGCTTGACTGAAAACCGGAAGTGCGCCGGCACAGTGGCCGCCCAGCGCGCATAGGTGGCGGTTTGGTGGGGGCGGTAAAACGACGAATTGATCTCTACCGCATTAAAGCGGGCAGCGTAGCGCTGCAAGTGCGTGCCGGCGGCGGGAAATTCCGGCCACAGCGCGCGCGGCAGGCTCCAGCCCGCGCAGCTGACTTTGATGCTGCTGCCTTGCGGCGAAAGCGCGGCAGGCGCGGATGCTGGTTCGTCAGGAAAAAGGCTGGCTTGCATGGCCGGCAAGCTTCATCACGGCAGGTGTCAGCGGCTGGTGCGGGCCAGGTAGCGCTTGCGCCAGAACACCGACACGACGACCACGACCAGCAGCACCATCAGGCCAAACGTCCACCAGAAACCGGCCGAGCTGTGGATGGCGGGCAAAAACTCGAAGTTCATGCCGAAAAATCCGGTGATCAGGTTCAGCGGCAAAAACACCGCCGTCAGCGCCGTGAGGGTGCGCATGATGTCGTTGGTGCGGTTGCTCTGCGCCGAAAAATGCATCTGTACCGCCGTTTCGGCGCTTTGCTCCATGCGCCGAACATGATGGACGACGCGCTCGATGTGCTCCAGCACGTCGCGCGAACGCACCTTGAGCAGCTCGCGCTCGCGCTGTGTGGCGGGCGTGTCGGCATCGGGCCAGGTTTCAACCGAATCAATCCAGTCTTGCAAGGCGGCGCGCTGGTCTTCGCAAATCTCGTCGAGCAGGTGCAGCGCCAGCCGGGCGTCCAGCACGGAACTCCAGTTGGTAAAGCGGGTGCCGGGCTTGAGCAGCTCGGACTGCCAGTGGTCCATCTGGCGCGTCAGTTCGCGGCGCAGCGCCAGGTAGCCATCGACCATCAGGTTGACGATGCGCAGCATCAGGTCGGCCGGGTTGGGTGGCAGTTTCACGCCGTTGGCCCGCGACTCGGTGGAGGTGGCATTGAGCAGCTTGAGTGCATAGGCGTCGCGCACCGTGCAGCTGGCCGGATGCACCGTCAGCAGCACGCGGTCAAACACGGCAAAGCCGACCGGGCTGGTGTCGATGCGCTTGAGCACCGGCGGGCCGCTGCGCTTGGTGGGCTGGTGCAGCGGCTCGCCCGGATTCGCCAGGTCGGTCTCAAGCTGGCCGGCGGCCAGTCGGCGAAACACCAGCGTGTCGTACTGCGCGGTGTAGTCGTAGTGCGAAGGCAGCTGGTTGTTCAGCAAGTCTGAGATGTGCAAGTCGACCAGCTGCGTGCCGCACAGCTGTTGCAGCGTGGCCTGGATGGGCGCGAGCATGACCTCGAACTCGCGCCGCGCGCAGGCAATCCAGATGAAGCCCTGCGCTGGCAGTTCGGTGGGCAATGTGTCGGTTTCTGTGACGCCTTCGCTGCCGGGAATAAGGGTGAATACGCGCATGTTTCAATCCACGCCCAGGCAGCGCCTGAGCGAAATTCGGAAGCGCTTTGCGCGCTTCGCAATAAAGGCTGTCCCCCGAAAGGGAAGGTCTTGAAGCCGGGTGGGCTGTTTAAAAACGCGCAAACCTCTGGTTTAAGCATCAAATCGGCTGCTTGCGCATGTCCAGCGTGCGCAAGCAGCTATAGGTTTGATAGCAAATTGCCAAAGGCCGAGAGCGGTGTTTCAGCCCTGGCGCAGTTTGCGGGCGGCTTCCAGCGCGAAATAGGTCAGCACGCCGTCGGCACCGGCGCGTTTGAAGGCCAGCAGGCTTTCCATCATGACCGCGTCATGGTCCAGCCAGCCGTTCAGCGCGGCGGCTTTGAGCATGGCGTATTCGCCGCTGACCTGATAGGCGAAAGTGGGAACCTGAAATTCGTCTTTCACGCGGCGCACCACGTCCAGGTACGGCATGCCGGGCTTGACCATCACCATGTCCGCGCCTTCGGCAATGTCCATCGCCACTTCGCGCAGCGCCTCGTTGCTGTTGCCCGGATCCATCTGGTAGGTTTTCTTGTCGGCCTTGCCGAGGTTGCCGGCGGAGCCGACGGCGTCGCGGAACGGGCCGTAAAACGCACTGGCGTACTTGGCGCTGTAGGCCATGATGCGGGTGTGGATCAGGTTTTGGCTTTCCAGTGCATCGCGAATGGCACCGATGCGGCCGTCCATCATGTCGCTGGGCGCGACGATGTCAACGCCGGCTTCGGCCTGCGTCAGCGCCTGCTGCACCAGGATTTCAAGGGTTTCATCGTTCAGGATATAGCCGTTTTCGTCCAGCACGCCGTCCTGGCCGTGGCTGGTGAAGGGGTCGAGCGCCACGTCGGTCATGATGCCGAGTTCGGGAAAGCGGCGTTTGAGTTCGCGCACCACGTGCGGCACCAGGCCTTCGGGGTTCAGCGCTTCTTCACCATTTTCGGTTTTCAGCGAAGCGTCGATCACCGGGAACAGCGCCATCACTGGAATGCCCAGCTTGACGCATTCTTCGGCCACCGGCAGCAGCAAGTCCAGACTCAGGCGCTCGACACCCGGCATCGAACCCACCGGCTCGCGCCGCTGCTGGCCGGCCAGCACGAACACCGGATAGATCAGGTCGTTGGCCGTCAGCGCGTTTTCGCGCACCAGGTCGCGCGTGAAGCTGTCACGGCGCAGACGACGGGGGCGACCCATCGGGAAAGAAGCGAAGTTGGAGGCGTGAAAGGTCATGGGCAAATTGTGCCAAAGCTTTCAGCCAGAGCCTGCTTTATTTGGAAACAGCCCAGGCGGCAACAAGGCTGGCGCTGTCGTTACAGCCCCTTACTTTTGTAAGGGTGGTTCGGGACGGGGGCGTTAGCCCGCTGGTTAGAATTAAATCATGTGGTCGCCAGCAATGGCCATTGCATCCCGCTTTTACTCCCTGAGCGGGGCCTTTGTGTGTGACAGCAAAAAGGTATTTGTCCCGGTTGGCCTTCAAGCCCTCCGGGATTTTTTTTGGCCCTTGCGGGCAGGCACGCGGCGGGGCCAAGCCGGCTTTGGCGGCTCGCATCGGGTGGGCAAGCCCGTGAAATCGCGCGGGCTAAACTAGCGCGATGCTCTGGGTCAAATCCTTTCACATCGTTTTCATTGCCAGCTGGTTCGCTGGCCTGTTTTACCTGCCGCGTATTTTTGTCAATCTGGCGATGGTGCCGCCCGACAGCGTGGCCGAGCGCGCGCGCTTGCTGCTGATGGCCCGCAAGCTGCTGCGCTTCACCACGCTGCTGGCGGTGCCGGCGGTGGCGACCGGTTTGTGGCTGTATCTGGGATATGGCATCGGCCGGGGGCCGGGCAATGGCTGGATGCATGCCAAGCTGGCGATGGTGGTGCTGGTGATTGGCTACCACCATGCCTGCAGCCGCATGCTGGCCAAGTTTGAACAAAACCACATTACGCGCGGCCATGTCTGGTTTCGCTGGTTCAATGAAGTGCCGGTGATCCTGATGCTGGTGGTGGTGATCCTGGTGGTCGTCAAGCCGTTCTAGCCGCTCCAGTCGCACAAGCTCGCCGCCCCCGCGTGAAAAACCCTTCAATACCCGCAGACCCCGCGCCGCCGGCTTCAGCGGAGACCGCACAGAGTCCGCTGCAAGACGGGGCTGAGGTGCCAGAGGAGCGGCGCACTGCAGGCAGCGCAGCGGCACAAAAAACCACGGCCTGGCCGCTGGCGCTGGTGCTGGTTTGCCTGGTGGTCTACGCCAGTCTTTATCCCTTTTCGGAGTGGCGCAACCAGGGCATCTCGCCGCTGCATTTCCTGACAGCGCCCTGGCCCAAATACTGGACCGGTTTTGATGTCGGCATCAACATGCTGGGGTACGCGCCGCTGGGGTTTTTGCTGGCCGTGTCGGCGCTGCGCAGCCAGCGCGTTTCTCTGGCACCGTGGGCCATCAGCCTGGCGGTGATCGGCGCGGCGCTGCTGTCGCTGACGATGGAGTCGCTGCAAAACTATTTGCCGTCGCGCGTTCCTTCCAATGTCGATTTGTTGCTCAACACGCTGGGGGCCTGGCTGGGTGCGTGTTGCGCCTGGGTGCTGGAACGATCCGGCTTGCTTGACCGCTGGAGCCGCGTGCGGGCGCGCTGGTTTGCGCCCGACGCACGCGGCGCGCTGGTGCTGCTGCTGCTCTGGCCCATCGCCTTGCTGTTTCCGGCTGCCGTACCGATGGGTCTGGGCCAGGTGTTTGAGCGGCTGGAGTCTGCGCTGGCCGATGCGCTGGTCAACACGCCTTTCCTGGAATGGATGCCAATGCGCGAGGTTGAGCTGCAGCCGCTGGTGCCGCTGGCCGAGGTGCTGTGCGTGGCGCTGGGCATCTTGATTCCCTGCATGCTCGGTTATTGCGTGATTCGCACGCTGTGGCAGCGCGCCGCATTTTCCACCGTGGTGCTGGTGGTGGGATTAAGCATGTCGGCGTTGTCGGCCGCCCTCAGTTATGGGCCCGACCATGCGTGGGCGTGGCTGGATGTGCCGGTTCAGGTCGGCGTCGGCCTGGCAGCGGTGCTGGCCGTGCTGCTGCTCGCATTGCCGCGCCGCGCCGCTGCCGCCACGACGCTGCTGGCGCTGAGCATCCATCTGGCGCTGCTGAATCAAGCGCCCGCTGATCCTTATTTTGCCCAGACGCTGCAAATCTGGGAGCAGGGCCGCTTTATTCATTTTTACGGGCTGGTGCAGTGGCTGGGCTGGTTCTGGCCCTATGCCGCATTGGTCTATGTGATGGTGCGCATCTCGGGCCAGGAGGCCGCACCGCCCGCGAAAAGTAAAATTCGTCCATGACTGCACCTATTTCCCTGAATACAGCGCCTGAGTCCGTGGTGAATCCTTCACAGGATTTGTACTTTGAGCGCCATATTTTCTTTTGCCTGAACCAGCGCAGCGGCGGCGAGGCGTGTTGCGCCGACCAGGGCGCGCAGCAGGCGTTTGACCGCTGCAAGTCGCAAGTCAAGGCGGCCGGGCTGTCCGGGCCGGGCAAGGTGCGTGTCAACAAGGCCGGTTGCCTGGACCGCTGCGCGGGCGGGCCGGTGGCGGTGGTGTATCCGGAAGCGGTCTGGTACAGCTATGTGGACAGCAGCGACATTGACGAGATTGTCGAGTCGCACCTGAAAAATGGCCAAGTGGTCGAGCGCCTGCTGACGCCGCCCCATCTGGGCCGTTAAACCCGTCGGTTGGCAAAGCGGCGGCCTGTGCCGCCCTGGCGGGCGTGCTGCCAGCGGCCAAATTCCGAAAAATTGAATGATTCAGGCCTCTTGCGCAATAAGGACGGGCGAAAGCTGCTATATTTTTTATAGTAATTTATCTGGTGGAAAGTATTTCTCATGAACTCCAAAACCCACAAGTCCAGCATGGCAGGCCCGGCCGGCGCGCTGGAAATTGCCATCGACCTGCCGGCGGGCCCATCCCGTGGCTTTGCCGTCATCGCCCATCCGCACCCGCTGTTTGGCGGCACGCTGGACAACAAGGTGGTGCAGACGCTGGCGCGGGCTTTCGTGCAGTCGGGCTGGACGGCCGTGCGTTTCAACTTTCGCGGCGTCGGCGGCAGCGCCGGCAGCCATGACGAGGGACGCGGCGAACTGGACGACTTTTTGGCGGTGGTGCAGCACGTGGCGCCTGCCGGTGAAGGCCAGGCTGCGCTGGCATTGGCTGGTTTTTCGTTCGGTGCGTTTGTCACCACGCATGCGTTTGAGCGCCTGCATGCCCAGCGCAGCATTGAAAAGCTGGTTTTGATTGGCACCAGCGTCAGCCGCGCGCCTGCTGCGCCGGTCGATGCGGCCGCGCACACCAAAACACTGGTGGTTCATGGCGAGCAGGACGATACCGTGCTGCTGCCTGATGTCATGGACTGGGCGCGTCCGCAGGCACTCCCTGTTACGGTTGTGCCGGGAGCGGGACATTTCTTTCATGGACAATTGCCCTTGCTTAAAAACCTGGTGATCCGCCACCTGGCTTCGCCTGCGGTTTGAATCTTTTTCATCTTTCGTCATTCATTGCGGGGTCACGCTTCGCTTCTTTCTTCTCCCTCACCGGCTCTTTGACATGCAATGCTTCCTCAAGGCCCCCGTTGGTCTGCGCGGCCTCACCGCCACTTTCGTCCTGCTTGTTTCCGTAGCGCTGCCCGCAGCGCATGCCCAGACGCCGCAAGAGCCTGAAATTGCAGCGCGTTCTTATTTGCTGCTGGATGTCACGGCCAACCAGATACTGGCCGCCAAAGACATCGATTCGCCGTTAGAGCCCGCTTCGCTGACCAAGCTGATGACCGAATACCTGGTGTTTGACGCGCTCAAGTCCAAGAAAATAACCCTGACCCAGACCTTCGGGGTCAGCCCGCGCGCCTGGAAAATGCCCGGTTCGCGCATGTTCATCGACCCCAAAATGCAGGTGCCGGTCGAGGACCTGATCAAGGGCATGATCGTGCAGTCCGGCAACGATGCCACCATGGCACTGGCCGAAGGCGTGGGCGGCACGGCCGAGCATTTCGTGGAACTCATGAACCAGCAAGCCAAGGCACTGGGCATGAAATCGACCACCTACAAAAACCCGGAAGGCCTGACCGAGCCGGGCCACACCACCACCGCGCGCGACCTGAGCATCCTGTCGACCCGCCTGATGACCGATTTCCCTGATTACATGGGCTACTCGGCCATCAAGAAATACCGCTACCCCGGCACCCCCGCCACCAACGACACCAACCGCAACACGCTGCTGTTTCGCGATCCGACCGTCGATGGCCTGAAAACTGGCCACACCAATGCCGCCGGCTACTGCATGATTGCCACCGCCAAGCGCGACTTTCCCAATCTGGGCGCTGCGGGCGCCCCCGGCAGCCGGCGTCTGGTGGCCATCGTGTTGGGCACTTCCAGCGACAGCGCCCGCGCCAATGAGACGCAAAAACTCCTGAACTGGGGCTACACCGCGTACGAGGCGGTCAAGCTGTTCGACGCCGGCCAGGCGGTCGCGACACCTTCGGTCTGGAAGGGCAAGTCTGCGGTGGTCAAGCTCGGTCGTCCCGAGGCCATCGTGGTCTCTGTGCCGGCGGGCAGTGCGGCGAAAGTCAAAACCCAGGTGGCCCGGCCTGATCCGCTGGTCGCGCCCTTCGTCAAGGGCCAGTCTCTGGGCAGCCTGAAGGTCATGCTGGGCGACAACCCGACGCCGATTACGGAAGTGCCGCTGTTCGCACTGGAAGCCGTGGAAGAGGCTGGCATTATGGGCCGCGCCTGGGACTCGATCCGGCTCTGGATCAAGTAATTTAGCCTTGGCTTTTTACAGCCGACAAGCGTTTAAACAGTGTTTGAACGCGCCTTCAGCGCACGCGGTGGAGGCTTGTGGCAGGCGTTTCTGCGGGCCTGATCCGGCCTTTGGCAGGGGCAAAGCTTGAGGCTTTTTTCTATACCGCATATACTAGAAAGCTTTTCCGCTTTTGGTGCGGGGAAGATTTTTGTATATTTATTTCGTTTTCCAAACGTTTAGGGACGTTTTTCAATGCCAACCATCAATCAATTAGTTCGTCAGGGGCGCGAGGTCGAAAAGATCAAGTCAAAGAGCCCCGCGATGGAAAATTCTCCACAGCGCCGCGGTGTTTGCACCCGTGTCTACACCACGACGCCTAAAAAGCCAAACTCCGCTTTGCGCAAGGTTGCCAAAGTGCGCCTGACCAACGGATTTGAAATCATTTCCTACATCGGCGGCGAAGGCCACAACCTGCAGGAACACAGTGTCGTGCTGGTTCGTGGCGGTCGTGTCAAGGACTTGCCCGGTGTGCGTTACCACATCGTTCGTGGTTCGCTCGATTTGCAAGGCGTGAAAGACCGCAAGCAGTCGCGTTCCAAGTACGGCGCAAAGCGTCCAAAGGCCAAATAAGCCAGCCGGTTCGAACTTTGCGGTTCGCGCCAGAAGATGCGTCATGAATTTGCATGGCTATTTTCAAAAAACAGGTGCTTGACTCATCCTGGCAGATGTTTTGAGCGAAGTGACCCAAGCGCAAGTTGTTTGTGCCGGTCGAGTAAGTGGGGGTTGTGATAACTCTCGCGGTGTTGCCAAAAGCAGCGCCAACTGAAGCAAAGAGGTGAAAAAATGCCACGTCGTCGCGAAGTCCCTAAACGTGAAATTCTTCCTGATCCAAAATTTGGCGATGTCGATCTTGCCAAATTCATGAACGTGATCATGCAAGGCGGCAAGAAAGCCGTCGCAGAGCGCATCATTTATGGCGCCCTGGAGCAAATCGAGAAAAAGAACCCTGGCAAAGACCCGCTGGAAGCTTTCCACATGGCCATTGGCAACATCAAGCCGATGGTTGAAGTGAAGTCCCGCCGCGTCGGTGGTGCAAACTACCAGGTGCCGGTTGAAGTGCGTCCTGTCCGTCGTATGGCGCTGGCCATGCGCTGGTTGAAGGAAGCCGCCAAGAAGCGTGGCGAAAAATCAATGTCATTGCGCCTGGCCAATGAATTGATGGAGGCCACCGAAGGCCGTGGCGGCGCCATGAAAAAGCGTGACGAAGTTCACCGCATGGCCGAAGCCAACAAGGCGTTCAGCCACTTCCGCTTCTAATTCAATCGATTGCAGTGTTGACTGCGTGTTGATTTGACGGGTTGCTGATCGGATCTTCAAGGAACCAAAATCCTTGAATCCTGGCGGTTCAACCCCAACTTCTGCCGGCTCGGTGCCAAAAGCGCCCGGCCGGCAGACGCGTAGAAAAACAAGAGAAATATCTTGGCAACGAGTCTTTGTTCGCAACACCGAACTGAAAGTTATTTATGTCCCGCGCTACCCCCATTAAAAACTACCGCAACATTGGTATTTCCGCGCACATCGACGCCGGCAAGACCACCACCACCGAGCGAATTCTTTTTTACACCGGCGTGAGCCACAAGATTGGTGAAGTCCATGATGGCGCGGCCACCATGGACTGGATGGAGCAGGAGCAAGAGCGTGGCATCACGATCACTTCGGCTGCAACCACCTGCTTCTGGAAAGGCATGGACGCATCCTTCCCAGAACACCGAATCAACATCATCGACACCCCGGGTCACGTTGACTTCACGATTGAAGTTGAGCGCTCGATGCGTGTGCTGGACGGTGCCTGCATGGTTTATTGCGCTGTCGGCGGTGTTCAGCCCCAGTCCGAAACCGTCTGGCGCCAGGCCAACAAGTACAAAGTGCCACGCCTGGCTTTCGTCAACAAGATGGACCGCACGGGTGCGAACTTCTTCAAAGTTGTCGAAGGCATGAAGCTGCGCCTGAAAGCCAACCCTGTGCCCATGGTGATCCCTATCGGCGCGGAAGAAAACTTCACCGGCGTCGTAGACCTGATCATGATGAAAGCCATCATCTGGGACGAAGCTTCGCAAGGCATGAAGTTTGAATACAAAGAAATTCCAGCCGAGCTGCTGGAGTTGGCCAAGGAATGGCGCGAAAAGATGGTCGAGGCTGCTGCCGAAGCCAACGAAGAACTCATGAACAAGTACCTTGAAGAAGGTGACTTGTCCCAGGAAGAGATCAAGTTCGGCATCCGTACGCGCACCATTGCCAGCGAAATCCAGCCGATGTACTGCGGTTCTGCCTTCAAGAACAAGGGCGTGCAGCGCATGCTGGACGCGGTGATTGACTTTATGCCTTCACCCATTGACATCCCGCCCGTCAAAGGCACCGATGACGATGAAGCGCCTGTCACCCGCAAGGCTGATGATTCAGAGAAATTCTCGGCGCTGGCTTTCAAGCTGATGACCGACCCGTTCGTCGGTCAGTTGACCTTTGTCCGTGTCTATTCCGGCGTGCTGAAAAAGGGCGACACCGTTTACAACCCCATCAAGGGAAAGAAAGAGCGCATTGGCCGTATTGTGCAAATGCACGCCAACGAACGTCAGGAAGTCAGTGAAATCGTTGCCGGCGACATCGCCGCTTGCGTGGGCCTGAAAGACGTGACCACCGGCGAGACGCTGTGCGATCCGGATGCCATCATCATGCTTGAACGCATGGTCTTTCCTGAGCCGGTGATTGCCCAGGCCGTCGAGCCAAAAACCAAGGTCGACCAGGAAAAAATGGGTATTGCCTTGCAGCGTCTGGCCGCAGAAGATCCATCGTTTCGCGTCAAGACCGACGAAGAGTCGGGCCAGACCATCATCGCCGGCATGGGCGAGTTGCATTTGGAAATCATCGTTGACCGCATGAAGCGCGAATTCGGCGTTGAAGCTAACGTCGGCAAACCGCAAGTGGCTTACCGCGAAACCATTCGCAAGACCATCGAAGATGCCGAAGGCAAGTTCGTGCGTCAGTCCGGCGGTAAGGGTCAATACGGCCACGTGGTGCTGAAGATTGAGCCGAATGAACCCGGCAAGGGCATTGAATTCATCGACGCCATCAAGGGCGGCGTGGTGCCGCGCGAGTACATTCCTGCAGTGGAAAAGGGCATCAACGAAGCGGTGACCTCGGGCGTGTTGGCCGGTTATCCGGTGGTGGACGTCAAGGTCACGCTGCATTTTGGTTCTTACCATGATGTGGACTCGAACGAACTCGCGTTCAAGATGGCCGCCATTTTTGGCTTCAAGGAAGGCTGCCGCAAGGCCAGCCCGGTCATTCTTGAGCCGATGATGGCCGTCGAGGTCGAGACGCCTGAAGACTACGCCGGCAACGTGATGGGCGATCTGGCCTCACGCCGCGGCATGGTGCAAGGCATGGAAGACATGCTCGGTGGCGGAAAGGTCATCAAGGCAGAAGTGCCGCTCTCCGAAATGTTTGGCTACTCGACCACGCTGCGCTCTGCAACGCAAGGCCGTGCGACCTACTCGATGGAGTTCAAGCACTACACCGAAGCACCTCGCAATGTGTCCGAAGCCATCATGGCTGCGCGCGCCAAGTAAGTCCAAGCAGACGCCTGCGCTAAAAAGCGCTGGCGTCAAATTTTCTTGTCTGCGACTGTGTGCCCCCCGCTGCCCGTGGCGATGGAACCAGCAACACAGTGCAGACGTTAAACCGTACACGGGCAAGTTCTTTATATTTGGAGTTGGAAATGGCAAAAGAGAAATTTTCGCGGACCAAGCCGCACGTCAACGTCGGCACGATCGGCCACGTCGACCATGGCAAGACCACGCTGACGGCAGCAATTGCGACCGTGCTGGCAGCCAAGTTCGGCGGCGAAGCCAAGGCCTACGATCAAATTGACGCGGCGCCCGAAGAAAAAGCGCGCGGCATCACCATCAACACCGCCCACGTCGAGTACGAGACGGCTGCGCGCCACTATGCGCACGTCGACTGCCCGGGCCACGCCGACTATGTGAAGAACATGATCACCGGTGCGGCCCAGATGGACGGCGCCATTTTGGTCTGCTCGGCTGCCGACGGCCCGATGCCCCAGACTAGAGAGCACATCTTGCTGGCCCGCCAGGTCGGCGTGCCTTACATCATCGTGTTTCTGAACAAGTGCGATATGGTCGATGATGCCGAGCTGCTCGAACTCGTCGAGATGGAAGTGCGCGAGCTGCTCGACAAGTACGATTTCCCGGGTGACGACACCCCGATCATCCACGGCTCTGCCAAGCTCGCCCTCGAAGGCGACAAGGGCCCGCTGGGCGAAGAAGCCATCATGAAGCTGGCCGATGCCCTCGACAACTACATTCCCCTGCCAGAGCGCGCTATTGACGGCGCTTTCCTGATGCCCGTGGAAGACGTGTTCTCGATCTCCGGCCGTGGCACCGTCGTGACCGGTCGTATCGAGCGCGGTATTGTCAAGGTCGGCGAAGAAATCGAGATCGTCGGTATTGCTGACACGCAAAAGACCATCTGCACCGGCGTGGAAATGTTCCGCAAGCTGCTCGATCAGGGCCAGGCTGGCGACAACGTCGGCATCTTGCTGCGCGGCACCAAGCGTGAAGACGTCCAGCGCGGCCAAGTGCTGTGCAAGCCCGGCACCATCAAGCCACACACGCACTTCACCGGCGAGATCTACGTTTTGTCCAAGGATGAGGGCGGACGCCACACCCCTTTCTTCAACAACTACCGTCCCCAGTTCTACTTCCGCACGACGGACGTGACCGGTGCGATTGAGTTGCCAGAAGGCAAGGAAATGGTCATGCCAGGCGACAACGTGTCGATCACCGTCAAGCTGATCAACCCGATCGCCATGGAAGAAGGCCTGCGCTTCGCCATTCGCGAAGGTGGCCGTACCGTGGGCGCTGGCGTTGTGGCCAAGATCCTCGCGTAATTCTTCATAAACCCAAGGAATTACCATGGCCACCAAGCAAAAAATCCGTATCCGTCTCAAAGCGTTTGACTACAAACTGATTGACCAGTCAGCCGCCGAGATTGTCGACACCGCCAAGCGCACCGGCGCGATTGTCAAGGGCCCCGTGCCATTGCCAACCCGCATGAAGCGTTTCGACATCCTGCGTTCGCCCCACGTCAACAAAACGAGCCGCGACCAGCTGGAAATCCGTACGCACCAGCGTCTGATGGACATCGTTGACCCAACGGACAAGACCGTTGATGCGTTGATGAAGCTCGATCTGCCTGCTGGCGTGGACGTGGAAATCAAGCTGCAGTAAGTTAAAAATAAGACGATCGGCAGGGGGGTGAAAACCCCGCACCAGACCGTTTTAATTTCTTCTATTTAGCGCAGATTTGCCATTTATGGCAGTCTGCGCTATACTTTTGGGCTGTCCTGAAATTGGCATGAGAAATCATATGAAGTTCGGGCAGTTTTATTAACAGTCTTTCACATCAAAACGCTTGCTACCAATTGAAGTGGCAACGGTGGAAGTTACGAAAGAACACATCATGAGTCTGAGCAACTCCCTCGGGTTGCTGGGCCGCAAGGTTGGCATGATGCGTCTGTTCACTGATGATGGGGACACAGTTCCTGTCACGGTGGTGGACGTATCCAACAACCGCGTGACCCAGGTTAAAACCGAAGCAAATGACGGCTACGATGCCCTCCAAGTGGCATTCGGTTCGCGCAAAGCATCGCGCGTGACCAAGCCGGCCGCCGGCCACCTTGCGAAAGCAGGCGTTGAAGCGGGTGAAATCCTGAAAGAATTCCGCGTGACGGCTGACGTCGCAGGAAAATACGCTGCCGGTACAGTTGTACCTGCTGCCGATATTTTTGCTGTGGGCCAACTGGTGGACGTGCAGGGTACTTCCATTGGTAAAGGCTTTGCCGGCACCATCAAGCGTCACAACATGAAGTCGCAGCGCGCGTCGCACGGTAACAGCCGTTCGCACAACGTTCCCGGCTCCATCGGTATGGCGCAGGATCCCGGTCGCGTGTTTCCTGGTAAACGCATGACGGGCCACATGGGTGACTGCACCATCACCACACAAAACCTCGATATCGTGCGCATTGACGAAGCTAGGCAACTGCTGATGATTCGTGGCGCTGTGCCTGGTTCCAAAGGCGGTTTTGTCACGGTTCGTGCCGCGATCAAAGTCAAGCCCACAAATGCTGCTAAAGGAGCGAACTGATGCAGGTCGAACTCCTGAATGACCAGGGTCTGTCATCGTCCAAAGTGGACGTGTCCGATACCGTATTTGGTCGCGAATACAACGAAAGCCTGATTCATCAGGTGATCGTGGCCTTCCAGGCCAACGCCCGCCAGGGTACCCGTGCCCAGAAGGACCGTGAGCAAGTCCGTCACTCGACCAAGAAACCTTTTAAACAAAAAGGTACCGGTCGCGCACGTGCAGGTATGACTTCTTCCCCGCTGTGGCGCGGCGGCGGTCGTATTTTCCCGAACATGCCTGATGAAAACTTCACGCACAAGATCAACAAGAAAATGTATCGCGCCGGTATGGCTTCGATCTTTTCCCAGCTGGCGCGCGAAGGCCGCCTGGCTGTGGTTGATTCGCTGACCGTGGACTCACCCAAGACCAAAGTCCTGGCTGACAAGTTCAAGGCTATGAATCTCAATTCGGTGCTGGTGATTGCTGATCAGGTCGACGAAAACCTGTACTTGGCATCGCGCAACCTGGTCAATATCCTGGTTGTTGAGCCCCGCTATGCCGACCCGCTGTCGCTGGTGCACTACAAAAAGGTGCTCGTGACCAAGGCCGCCATGGACCAACTCAAGGAGATGTTTGCATGAGTGCCGTGAACGCCCAAACCAAATACAACGAAGGCCGCCTGATGCAGGTTTTGGTCGCTCCCATCGTGTCTGAAAAAGCTACGATGATTGCGGAAAAATCCAATTCGGTCACCTTCAAGGTCTTGCAGGACGCTACCAAATATGAAATCAAGGCCGCTGTGGAATTGATGTTCAAGGTAGATGTCAAGGCTGTGGCCGTACTGAACATCAAAGGCAAGACCAAGCGCTTTGGCAAGTCTGTAGGCCGCCGGGACAACCTGCGCAAAGCCTATGTGACGTTGCAAGCCGGTCAAGAGCTGAACCTCGGTGGGGAGTCTGCGTAATGGCTGTCATTAAAATGAAACCCACCTCGCCGGGTATGCGCGGCATGGTGAAGATTTCCCGGGATCACCTGCACAAGGGTGAGCCTTACGCGCCGTTGCTCGAACCTCAGTTCCAGCACGCCGGTCGTAACAACAACGGGCACATCACGGTTCGCCATAAGGGCGGTGGTCATAAGCACCATTACCGCGTGGTTGACTTCAAGCGCAACAAGGATGCCATTCCGGCCAAGGTCGAGCGTATTGAGTACGACCCTAACCGCACGGCCCATATTGCCCTGATCTGCTACGCCGACGGCGAGCGCGCTTATATCATTGCTCCTCGTGGCCTTGAAGTCGGCGCCACCATCTTGAGCGGTTCGGAAGCACCGATTCGCGTCGGAAACACGCTGCCGATCCGCAACATTCCCGTGGGCTCCACGATCCACTGCATCGAGATGCAAATCGGCAAGGGTGCGCAAATCGCCCGCTCCGCCGGTACATCCGCGACGCTGCTGGCCCGTGAAGGTACCTACGCTCAGGTGCGTATGCGCTCCGGTGAAGTTCGCAAGATTCACATCGAATGCCGTGCCACCCTCGGTGAAGTTGCCAACGAAGAACACAGCCTGCGCCGTCTCGGCAAAGCTGGTGTGAAGCGTTGGATGGGTATTCGCCCAACCGTTCGCGGTGTGGTCATGAACCCGGTCGATCACCCACACGGTGGCGGCGAAGGCAAGACCGGCGAAGGTCGCCATCCTGTCGATCCATGGGGTAACCTGACCAAGGGCTACCGCACCCGCAACAACAAGCGCACGCAAGTGATGATTGTTTCGCGTCGCAAGAAGTAAGGGCAGGAAATGACACGTTCACTCAAAAAAGGTCCATTTGTCGACCACCATTTGGTAGCAAAGGCTGATAAAGCCGTTACCAACAAAGACAAAAAGCCGATCAAGACCTGGTCGCGCCGCTCCATGATCCTGCCCGAGTTCATCGGCCTGACCATCGCCGTCCACAACGGCAAGCAGCACGTCCCCGTCTACATCACCGATCAAATGGTTGGCCACAAGCTGGGCGAGTTCGCACTCACCCGGACTTTCAAAGGTCACCCGGCTGACAAAAAAGTTGTGAGAAAGTAAGGAATAGACCATGGAAACACGTGCAACCCTCCGGGGCGTTCGTCTGTCGGTCGACAAAGGCCGTCTGGTCGCTGACCTGATCCGCGGCAAGAAAGTGGATCAAGCGCTCAACATCCTGAATTTCACGCAGAAAAAAGCTGCTGGAATCATCAAGAAGGTGGTTGAGTCCGCCATCGCCAACGCTGAACACAACGATGGTGCCGATATCGACGAGTTGAGGGTGAAAACCATCTATGTCGAGCAAGGTGCCACACTCAAGCGTTTTTCTGCGCGTGCAAAAGGCCGCGGCAACAGCATCAGCAAGCCTACGTGCCATGTGTACGTGGTCGTTGGTAACTAAGGGCAGACATGGGACAAAAAATCAACCCAACCGGTTTTCGGCTGTCAATCAGCCGCAACTGGGCCAGCCGCTGGTACGCCAATAACCGTGACTTCGCCGGTATGCTGGCCGAAGACATCAAGGTGCGTGAGTACCTGAAGAAGAAGCTCAAGAATGCTGCGGTTTCGCGCGTTCTGATCGAGCGTCCTGCCAAGAATGCCCGCATCACGATTTTCTCGGCGCGTCCGGGCGTCGTGATCGGCAAAAAAGGCGAAGACATCGAAGCGCTGAAAAAAGAACTGAGCCGCCAGCTGGGCGTGCCGGTCGCCGTGAACATCGAAGAAGTTCGCAAGCCTGAAATTGATGCCAAGCTGATCGCTGACAGCATCACCCAGCAGCTTGAAAAACGCATCATGTTCCGCCGTGCCATGAAGCGCGCCATGCAAAACGCCATGCGTCTGGGTGCCCTGGGCATCAAGATCATGTCGTCTGGCCGCTTGAACGGTATCGAAATCGCTCGTTGTGAGTGGTATCGCGAAGGTCGCGTGCCACTTCACACCCTGCGCGCCGATATCGACTACGGCACGTCCGAAGCACAGACTACCTACGGCATCATTGGTGTCAAGGTTTGGGTCTACAAGGGTGATACCTTGGGACGCAGCGGTACCGACGGAACCGGCGCTCGCATGGTGGAAGTTGCCGACGAAGAGCGCAAGCCCCGTGGCCCGCGTCGTGATGCACGTCCAGGCGATCGTCCTGATCGTGGTGCGCCTCGCGGTGCTCCACGCGCACCGCGCGCTGCTCTGGGTGGCAACGCCGCACCGGCTGACGGCAGCGACAAACCCGCCGAGGCGTCTGGCGCCGAAGCCCCGAACAACACCGTTAAGCGCGTCCGCAAAGCCGCGCCAGCTGCAGCAGCTGACGGTGCCAAGACCGAGTAATCGGTCTAATAACGGAGAATACACATGCTGCAACCCGCTCGCAGAAAATACCGCAAAGAGCAAAAAGGCCGTAACACCGGTATCGCAACCCGGGGTAACTCGGTTGCGTTCGGTGACTTCGGTCTGAAGTGCACTGACCGTGGTCGCCTGACCGCTCGCCAACTTGAAGCCGCACGCCGTGCGATTTCCCGTCACGTCAAACGTGGTGGCCGTATCTGGATCCGCGTCTTTCCGGACAAGCCGATTTCCCAAAAGCCTGCTGAAGTGCGTATGGGTAACGGTAAAGGTAATCCAGAGTACTACGTGGCTGAAATCCAGCCCGGCAAGATCGTTTTCGAAATTGTCGGCGTGTCTGAAGAACTGGCTCGCGAAGCATTCCGCCTGGCATCTGCCAAGCTGCCGCTGCGCACCACGTTCGTCAGCCGCATGATCGGCCAGTAATCAGGAGAATGAAGAAATGAATACGACTGAACTGCGCCAAAAAGACGTTGACGGCCTGAAGAACGAAGTCAAAGCGCTGCAAAAAGCCCACTTTGGCCTGCGTATGCAAAAAGCCACTCAGCAACTGACCAACACCGCTACGCTGCGCTCCACGCGTCGTGGTATCGCTCGCGCCAAGACTATCCTGGCCGAAACCATCGTCAAGCAAGGAGCCAAATAATGACGGAACCTAAAAAATCCCTCAAGCGCACCTTGGTTGGCAAGGTGGTCAGCGACAAGCGTGCCAAAACCGTCACGGTTTTGGTCGAACGCCGCGTCAAGCACGAGCTGTACGGCAAGATTGTGTCTTTGTCCAGCAAGTACCATGCCCATGACGAAAAGGGTGAGTACAAGATGGGTGACATGATTGAGATCACCGAAAGCCGTCCTATCTCCAAGACCAAGAACTGGGTTGTGACCCGTTTGGTACAAAAGGCTGCGATTGTTTAAGTCCACAAGACTTTGACGCCTCACCTTCAAAAAAGGCTCACTTTGTGAGCCTTTTTTGTTGCTGCTTGCTGTTTATGTTCAGGCGAACGGCCTAAAAAGACCGTGCCTGCCGCATGACTCTTTCAATGCGCCAAAATGCGGCCCGCAGCGTGATTTTTCGTTGCTCTCAAACTATCAAACCCGGAGTACACATGATCAAAGTAGGCGATACCCTTCCCGCAGTCAAACTGATGGAATATGTCGAAGTTGAAGGTAACGGCTGCAGCATGGGCCCTAATGCGGTCGATGTAGCCCAAGCCAGCGCGGGTAAAACCATTGGCCTGTTTGCCGTGCCCGGCGCTTTTACGCCCACCTGCTCAGCCCAGCATGTCCCCGGTTATGTCGAGAAGTTCGCCGAGCTGAAAGCCGCTGGCGTCGATGAAATCTGGTGCCTGAGCGTGAACGATGCCTTTGTGATGGGTGCCTGGGCACGTGATCAAAAAACCGACGGCAAGGTACGCATGCTGGCCGACGGCGACGCGGCCTTCGCACAAGCCACCGGCCTGACGCTCGACCTGAACGGCAAAGGCTTGGGCCTGCGCAGCAACCGTTACTCGATGCTGGTGAAAGACGGCAAGGTCGTCAGCCTGAATATTGAAGGCCCCGGCAAGTTTGAAGTCAGCGATGCCAATACGCTGCTGGAACAAACCAAGGCTTGACAAGCCCCTGCTTGTTGCCAAGCCGCCACTCGTAAGCGTAGCGGCTTTTTTTTGGACAATTCGCTATTAAATACATAGCTTGAAGCGCTGGTCGTGATTGCGCTACGGCTACTTATTGCTGAAAAACCCAGATCGCGCTAAAGATCAGCTTTCAGATAGTGCGCGCCGGGAATGGGGTTGTGATAGTAGGGCGGAATTTCTCTGAAACCCAATTCCACATACAAAGCCCGTGCCGACTCCATGTCGTCCAGCGTATCCAGCAACACACAGTGGTAGCCCGCAACGCGCGCCGCATCGAGTGTGGCTTCCGCCAACTGCCGGCCCAGCCCAAAGCGTCGGAATGCCTTGCGTACATAGAGCCGCTTCATTTCGGCGGCATTGGGGTAGTCCACTTTATCCAGCGCCCGCAAGCCGCAGCAACCGGCCACTTCGCCATCGACCAGAGCCAGCAGCAATGTGCCCGTGGGCGAGCCGTATTCGCCCGGCAAATCGGTCAGTTCAGCCTCGAAGTTCTGGAAGCACAGGTCAATGCCCAACTGCTCGGCATACTCGTTAAAAATCTGGCGTATGGCCTCCAGATGCGCAGGCGAGTCGGGGGTGATGAGCTGGATGGTGGGGCGGGACACGGCGTGGATGGTAAAAATCAACGGCCAGTTTAACGTCAAATGCCCACTGGTCAGCGTTTCAGAACCCTGCGGACTCCAGTGTCGACACCCAATAAGCCACCGCCGTGCACAGCAGGAATATCAGCAGCGCCGCCATCCGGGACACGGTGTCATCA
Organism: Polaromonas sp. CG_9.5; assembly: GCF_035984465.1. NCBI lineage: Bacteria > Pseudomonadati > Pseudomonadota > Betaproteobacteria > Burkholderiales > Comamonadaceae > Polaromonas > Polaromonas sp. CG_9.5. The sequence continues at coordinate 201,863 of NZ_JAXCHR010000002.1, read as the reverse complement.
CGTGAAGGGGGCGCTGGCAGCACCAGTTCCTTGTCGCCATGCAGCATCGCGCTGACCAGATTGTGCTTGCGCCGCAGGTAAAAAATGATGGCGGCGATGTGCAGCACCACCAGCGCCAGCAGCAGCCATTTTCCGATATTGGCGTGGTAGTTGGTGGCCAGGCTGACCGTGGCGTTCGAGAAAAAACGGGTCAGCGGCCCGGCAAAGGCGATTTCATCGTCACTGACCAGCCCACTGGCGACCTGCAGCAGCAAAACGCCGAGCATGGCAAACACCGACCCGGCACCGACGGGACTGTGGCCCACACTGTGTGCAGGCTTGCCTTTGCCCTTGAGGTAGTTGATGACACTTTGCGGCGAATAGATAAAAGCGCCAAAGCGCGACCACCGCCCGCCCACAACGCCCCAAATCAGGCGGGACAGCAGCAATGCCAGCACCGCATACGCAATGCGGAAGTGCCACACCATGAGGTTGCCGCCCAGCATTCCGGTGACGCCCAGACCCAGGACGCCCACAACCAGCAGCCAGTGGAAAATTCGCGTCGGCAAGTCCCAGACGCGTACCCGTATCAGGTTTTTGTTGGTGTACATACGGAGCCTTGTTGTTGTTTTGGAGGGCGGAAGAACTGAAAAGCAGGGCACTTCAGCGCCGCAGCGTTGGTGCTTTCCCGTAGCGTTTAAGTTCCTGGGGAACCCAGCGGCACTCGCTAAACTCCAGCCTGTCATGCCCGTCAATTTTGACTTATAAAAACGCAAGGAACTTCATGAAAACTTTTGCCTGTATGGCGGCTGCGGCCACGCTGCTTGCCTTTGTCGCCCCCGCCTCGGCGCAGTTTGCCAAACCTGAAGACGCTGTCAAATACCGCCAAAGCGCGTTGTCCGTGATGGGCACGCATTTTGGCCGGCTCGGCGCAATGGCCAATGGCAAAGTGCCGTTTGATGCCAAAGTGGCAGCCGAGAATGCCGAACTGGTCGCGGTAATGGCCAAACTGCCATGGGCCGGTTTTGGTCCCGGCACCGACAAGGATCCCCGCAGCAAGGCCATGTCTGAAGTCTGGACGGAACAAGCCAAGTTCAAGGGTGCCAGCGACAAGCTGATTGCCGAGTCCACCAAACTGGCAGCGGCCAGCAAAACCGGCAACCTTGATGCGCTGAAAACTTCGTTTGCGGCAACGGCAGAAACCTGCAAAGCTTGCCATGACGCTTTTCGCAACAAGTGATGTAGTCTCGGCGGTCGTTCGCTTCGCGTAACTTTCTGCCGCCACAAGGGAGCCACTGCGCCTGCGGTCTGGCGAAGCCAGTCCCGTGTTTCCTGCTTGAATGGGGCAAAAGCCGACACCTTCGCGGTTATGCGCAGTGCGTAACGCATTGGCTGGCCTGTCTGGGCTTCAAAAGGCCATAAAAAAGGCTGGCTCCTGCAAAGGAGCCAGCCTTTTTTACGCATGCATGACTGCGGTGTTTACCGCTTCAGGTTTCGGCCAGCAGCTTTTCTATCAACTGGTGCAGCGCCGCAAAATCAGGTTCGCCGACGAACTGCTTGACGATCTGGCCGCGCTTGTTGACCAGGAAAGTAGTCGGCGTGAGTTGCACGTCGCCCCAGGCCTTGGCATTGACGCCGGTGTTGTCGATCGCGACCTTGAAGGGCAATTGGCGCGTTTGGGCGTAATTGACGACATAGCTGGGTGGGTCGTAGCTCATGGCGACGGCCAGCGTGTCGTACCCTTGCGCCTGATACTTGTTGTAGGTCGAGATGATCTTTGGCATTTCGGCCACGCAGGTCACGCAACTGGTGGCCCAGAAGTTGACCAGGGTGACTTTGCCTTTCAGGTCTGCCGTAGTGGTTTTGCTGCCGTTGAGCAGTACAAAAGTCGACTCGGGTGCGGTCTGCGCGCCGCTGCAGCCGGACAGGAATGCGGCGCCTCCGAGCACCAGTGCGCCCGCCAGCGCCATGCGGCATACGGCTACAGGGGAAATTTTTTTCATCAAGAAGACCTCATCATGCAACGTCGAAATTTTAACCAGGCGGGTAGCAGCGCGCTGGGTCTGCTGATTTTTGCCATCTGTCACCAAGCCCATGCGGTGTCGCCGGGCAATCTGAGCCCTGCCAACGCCAGCAACGGCTTGAAAACTGCACTCAAGAAAGGCGTTTTGGAAACTGCTGCGCTGCTGGGCAAAACAGATGGATTCCCCGGCACTCCGAAAGTTCGCATTCCTTTGCCCGGCTATCTGAAAGATCGCCGCGAAACTGCTGAAAAACTTTGAACAGGGCCAGCGCATTGACGAGCTGGCGACGGCCATCAACCGCGCCGCCGAAGCCGCCGTACCGATGGCCAAGGATTTGCGGGTTAGCGCCGTGCGCTCAATGAACGCCAACGATGCCAAAAATAGCCTGACGAGCAGTGACACCTCGGTAACGGCCTTTTTTACCGACAAGACCCGGTCGGCATCGGCAGCGCGATTCTGCAAAAGGTATTCGGGGCGCTGAAATAAGGCGCTTGGGCCTGAAATTTGATCAAACAGGCCTGTTGTGCATGTCTGGCGTGCGTGAACAGCTATTAAAACTATAGCTATTGAAAGCCTTTTGGCCAGTGCCTCCAGTTCGATGAACGCAATAAATGGACTGCCTCATCGGGCAACCTGGGTTGATGGGACGCGCGCCCTGCCAGCCTGTTAGCCTTGATGTTTTTTCACAGGAAGCTCATGAAAATCGAAACTATCGCCGTTCACGGCGGCTACACGCCCGACCCGACCACCAAAGCCGTTGCCGTGCCCATCTACCAGACCGTGGCTTACGCCTTTGACGACACGCAGCACGGCGCGGACCTGTTCGACCTGAAGGTGGCCGGCAACATCTACAGCCGCATCATGAATCCGACCAATGCCGTGCTGGAAGCGCGCATGGCGGCGCTCGAAGGCGGTATTGGCGCGCTGGTCGTGGCCTCGGGCATGGCGGCGATTACGGCGGCCATCCAGACCATTGCCGAGGCAGGCGACAACATCATTGCTTCGTCGGCGCTCTACGGCGGCACCTATAACCTGTTTGCCCACACCTTTCCGCAACAAGGCATCGAGGTGCGTTTCGCCGACCCGCGCGACCCGGCCTCGTTTGCGCCGCTGATCGATGCGCGCACCAAAGCCGTGTTTTGCGAATCCATCGGCAATCCGCTGGGCAACGTGACCGACATTGCCGCGCTGGCTGACGTGGCGCACGCTGCCGGCGTGCCGCTGATTGTCGACAGCACCGTGTCCAGCCCCTACCTGTGCCGCCCGTTCGAGCACGGCGCTGACATCGTCGTGCATGCGATGACCAAGTACCTGGCCGGCCACGGCACCACGCTGGGCGGCGTGATTGTTGACAGCGGCAAATTCCCGTGGGCCGAGCACAAAGCGCGTTTCAAGCGTTTGAGCGAGCCCGACGTGAGCTACCACGGCGTGGTCTACACCGAAGCGCTGGGCGCCGCCGCCTACATTGGCCGCGCGCGCGTCGTGCCGCTGCGCAACATGGGCGCGGCGCTCAGCCCGATGGCCGCCTTCCAGATTTTGCAAGGCATCGAAACGCTGGCGCTGCGCATGGACCGCATCTGCGACAACGCGCTGACCATCGCCTATTTCCTCAAGAACCATGCGAAGGTGGCCTGGGTCAATTACGCCGGCTTGCCCGAACACCGCGACCATGCGCTGGCGCAGAAATACATGGGCGGCAAGGCCTCGGGCATCATCAGCTTCGGCGTCAAGTCAGAGGCCGATGCCATGGCTGCAGGCGGCCGTTTCCAGGACGCGCTGCAATTGTTCACCCGGCTGGTCAATATCGGCGACGCCAAGTCGCTGGCTTGTCATCCGGCGTCCACCACGCACCGCCAGTTGAACGCGGCTGAGCTGGCCAAAGCCGGCGTGAGTGTGGACATGGTGCGGCTGTCGGTGGGCATCGAGCACATTGACGACTTGCTGGCTGACCTGGAGCAGGCGCTGGCGGCGGTCTGAGGGAGCGGTCAAATTGTTGCGTGTTGGCAACGATTTGACCCTGATAAAAACAGGGCTATTTGATCTGGCGCAAGCATCCAGTGACGCAACAGCGGGAATGCCGAGGGTTTGCGCCACATCAGATTGCTTTTGGCGGCGAACACATCCAATACAAATCAGGGAATGTTCCCTGATCTGATTCGCCGCTCATCATGAAAAAACAACTCGTCGCCGCTGCTATTTTGTCCACCCTGTTGTCGGGTGCCGCTTTCGCGCAGCAAACCCCAGAAGGCTCGTGGATGGTGCGCGCGCGCGCCGTGCATCTGCAGAGCGACAACGGTGGCGGCACCACACCGGCCCTGAATCTGTCGATGAACAACAAGTGGATGCCAGAAGTGGACGTGAGCTACTTCTTCAACCCCAACGTGGCGGTTGAGCTGGTCCTGACGGTTCCGCAAAAGCACACTTTGTATGCAAACGGCACGGACATCGGCACCTTCAAACACCTGCCGCCCGTCTTGCTGGCGCAGTACCACTTTCCCATGAATGGCTTCAAGCCTTACGTGGGAGCCGGTGTCAACTACACCCGTTTCAGTTCGGTGAACCTGAAAGTTCCCGGTGCTGACATTGACCGCAACAGCTGGGGCCCTGCGCTGCAAGTCGGCGTGGACATTGCACTGAGCAAAGGCCTGTATCTCAATCTGGACATGAAGAAGGTCTACATCCGCACCGACGTATCGCTGGGCGGCAACAAAATTGGCGACTTCAAGGCCGATCCGCTGCTGGTGGGCGTGGGCCTGGGCTGGCGCTTCTAAGTTCGGGATTTCCTGAACAAAAAGCCCTGTGGCGCTTTGGCGTCACAGGGCTTTTTTCATGCGGTAACGACGCCGCTTCAGCGAAGCGGGCCTGCAGGTGATGCAGACGCCTTGAAAGCGGGTGATTATTAATCAAATCGGCCTCTTGCGCACGACTGGCGTGCGCAAGCAGCTATCAAAAAAAGAGTAATTTGCCCAGATGCGATGAAATCAGCCGGTGCATTCCAGAAGCATCTGCGCCAGCGTTCCAGGTGCGTTGACCATCGCGTCGTGGCCAGTCTTGAGCTTAATGATTTGAGTTTGGCAGCCAAGCGCCCTGCACAAAACCCAATTGGCGATCAGATCACGTGGCCGGTTTTCAGCGCAAGCAGCTGCGCCTCGCTGTAGTTCAGCACCTCGCGCAGCACTTCGTCGGTGTGCTGGCCCAGCAGCGGCGGCGGCAGACCACCTTGGCCCGGCCCGCGCACCGGCGTGGCGCTGAGCTTGATCGGGCTGGCCACCAGCGGCAGGTCGCTTTTGAAAGGGTGCTGCCAGTGTGTGACCATACCGCGCGCTTCGATTTGCGGGTCAACGAACACTTCGGCCAGGTTGTTGATCGCGCCGCACGGCACTTTGGCGGCTTCCAGCGCGGCCAGCCAGTCGGCCTTGCTGCGCAGTTTCATCACGGTTTCAAGAATCGGCACCAGCTGGGCGCGGTTCAACACGCGGTCGCGGTTCTTGGCGAACAGCGGGTTCACGCCGAGCTCCGGAATGTTGGCCACCTTGCAGAATTTCACGTACTGCGAGTCGTTGCCCACGGCCAGGATCAGATGGTCCTTGCTGCCATCCAGCGCGGGCGCGACCTCGAACACCTGGTAAGGCACGATGTTCTGATGCGCATTGCCGACGCGCTGCGGCACCTTGCCGCTGACCAGGTAATTCGCGCCCAAGTTGGCCAGCATGGCGACCTGCGTGTCGAGCAGCGCCATGTCGACTTGCTGGCCTTCGCCGGTTTTTTCAGCGTGGCGCAGCGCCGCCAGAATGCCCACGGTGGCGTACATGCCGGTCATCAGGTCGGCCACGGCGACACCGACTTTTTGCGGGCCACCGCCCAAGTCATCGCGCTCGCCGGTCACGCTCATCAGCCCGCCCATGCCCTGAATGGCGTAGTCGTAGCCGGCGCGATCGGCATACGGGCCGTTCTGGCCGAAGCCGGTGACCGAGCAATAGACCAGACGCGGATTCAGGCTTTTCAGCGACGCGTAATCCAGCCCGTAGCGCGCCATGTCGCCGACCTTGAAGTTCTCGACAAACACGTCGCAGTGCGTGACCAATTCGCGGATCAAGGCCTGGCCCGCAGGCTGGGCAATGTCGCAGGTCACCGAGCGCTTGTTGCGGTTGGCACCCAGGTAATAGGCGGCCTCGTGGGTTTCCGTGCCGTCGTCGTTTGTGAGGAACGGCGGCCCCCAGGTGCGGGTGTCGTCGCCGCTGCCGGGGCGCTCGATCTTGATCACGTCAGCCCCCAGGTCGGCCAGCGTCTGGGTACACCACGGGCCCGCGAGCACGCGGGACAAGTCGAGAATGCGGATGCCTTGAAGAGAGTTCATGGCCTTATTCTGCCTGCACAGGGAACGCACGGGGCGATCATGCAGATGCGCAGGCGTTACAGGAGGGCGTGTGGTTGGCAGTTTTGCTCGGCAGGCCACTGCCGCGCTTGACAAGGAATGAACGCGCGCGCCTGCCAGTCTCTTGTCCAGCGCCCGGGTGCGGCGCCGATTGCCTGTAAAGTGCGAGGCTGTCCCTCATTTCTCACCTCCCTCACGTTTTCTTAAAGCTGTCGCGCACCGATGTCCCGATTCCCTGTTTTTTTCGCCGCCGCGCTGGCCGCATGCCTGGCACTTGCTGCTTGCAGCCCCGCCTTCAACTGGCGCGAAGTGCGCCCTGAAAACACTCGCCTGCAGGTGCTGCTGCCGTGCAAGCCCGATAAGGCCGAAAAAGTCGTGCCGCTGGGCGGGCAGTCCACCACGCTGTCGATGCTGGGCTGCGATGCGGGCGGCGCGACCTTTGCCGTGGCCGTGGCGGACGTTGGCGATGCCGCGCAGGCCGCATCGGTGCTGGCGCTGTGGCAAGAACTGACCTTGGCCAACATGAAAGCCGCGCCGGACACCCGCCAGTTGATTGCGCAAAAAATCATCGGTGCCTCGGCCGCTGTACCGATAGTGAGGGTGCAGGCACAGGGCCAGCGCGCCGACGGGACTGCCGTGAGCGGGCAGGCGGCGTACTTTGCGCAGGGTTCGCAGGTATTTCAGGTGGTGCTGTATGCGCCAAAAATCGCGCCCGATGTGGCGGAAACCTTTTTCTCCAGTCTGAAACTTGAATGAACACGCCCTGCGCAAACCGGGGCGGTTTCCGGTGACGCCGCTAAACAACCCATTGCACCCGGACCGGCTCAACGGCAAGGACACGGTTTTTGTGTTCCTGGCCTTTGCCGCCGCCTATTTTTGCTCGGCGCTGCTGCGCGCCATCACGGCCACGCTGGCACCCGTGCTGACGCAGGAGTTCGCGCTGCAGGCCCAAAGCCTGGGGCTGCTGGCGGGCGGTTATTTTCTGGGCTTTGCCGCCGTTCAGCTGCCGCTGGGCACCTGGCTGGACCGGCATGGTCCGAAGCAGGTGATCCTCGGGTTTTTGAGTCTGGCGGTGCTCGGCTGCCTGGCTTTTTCTGTGGCCAACAGTTTTGCGGCGTTGCTGGCGGCGCGGGTGCTGGTCGGCATGGGCGTGGGCGCGTGCCTGATGGCGGCGCTGACGGGTTACCGCCGCTGGTTTGACCCGGCTACGTTGCTACGCGCCAATTCCTGGATGCTGATGACCGGCTCGCTGGGCATGCTGGCCTCAACCTTGCCGGTGCAGTGGCTGATGCCGCTGATGGGCTGGCGGCCGCTGTTCTGGCTGTTGGCCGGGCTGATTTTGCTGTCGATGGCGGCCATTGCCGTGATCGTGCCGCGCTGGCGTGTGTCGCCCCCTATTTCTCCCGCTTTGTCTGCGCCTGACGTAGCTGTCGCCGCTGAAGAAGCCGGTTATGCACCGATCTGGCGCAGCCGCTACTTTCGCAAAATGGCGCCCCTGGCGTTTTTCAACTACGGCGGCATGGTGGCAATGCAGACGCTGTGGGCCGGCCCGTGGATGATCCGGGTTGCCGGCTATACGCCGCTGGAGTCGGCCACGGGCCTGTTCTGGATCAACGCCTGCATGCTGGTGACTTTCTGGAGCTGGGGCATGGTCAACCCGTGGCTGGCCCGCCACGGCTGGCATGCAACGCGGCTGATTGCCTGGGGTGTGCCGCTCAGTCTGGCGGTGCTGGCCTTCAATATTCTGGGCGGTGCGTCGACCGGCGCTGCCGGTTGGGCGCTGTTTTGCGTGACATCGAGCGTCATGGGGCTGGCCCAGCCGGCGGTCGGCATGTCGTTTCGGGCCGCTCTGGCCGGGCGGGCGCTGTCGGCCTACAACCTGGTCATTTTTGCCGGCGTATTTTTCGCGCAATGGAGTCTGGGGCTGCTGATTGACGGATTTGCGGCGCTTGGCCTGTCGCCGGTAGTCAGCTTTCAGGCCGCGATGGGCGTGTTTTTGTGTTGCGGTATGGCCGCGTATGCCGGTTTCGTGGCCCTGAAAGCCGATAATTCACCGCAATGAACGGCATTCTCATCATCGCCCACGCACCGCTGGCTTCTGCCTTTTTGTGCTGCGTCCAACATGTGTTTCCGGACAACGCCCTAAGCGTGGTGGCGTTTGATGTACAGCCCGACCAGCCGCCCGAGGAAACACTGGCCGAAGCACGCGTCCTGCTCAAGCAACTGGGCACGCCCTGCACGCTGGTGCTGACCGATATTTTTGGCGCTACGCCCTGCAATGTGGCGCAAAAACTGGTCGATGGCACCACCACCAAACTGGTCACCGGCATGAACCTGCCGATGCTGCTGCGTGCTGTCTGTTACCGCAACGAAACGCTCGATACGCTGGTGGTTCGTGCGCTGGCAGGCGCCAGCCAGGGCGTGATGCAAGTGGCCGTCACCGCACCACAAAACCAAACTTCAATCAAAAATGATCAAGACCCGAACGACCATCAGCAATAAGCTGGGCCTGCATGCCAGAGCCTCCGCCAAATTCACCAAGCTCGCCGGCAGTTTTCCCTGTGAGGTCTGGATGAGTAAGGGCGAGCGCCGTGTCAATGCCAAAAGCATCATGGGCGTGATGATGCTGGCCGCCGGCATCGGCAGTTCGGTTGAAATCGAAACCGACGGCCCGAACGAGCAAGTCGCCATGGACGCCTTGCTGGCGCTGGTCGCGGATAAATTCGGCGAAGGAGAGTAAGTTGACTTTTTCCGTCCATGGCCTGGCGGTTTCGCGCGGTGTGGCCATTGGCCGTGCCGTGCTGGTGGCGTCCAGCCGCGCCGATGTCGACCATTACTTCATCGAAGCTGAAAAAACCGGTGCCGAAATCACCCGTATGCGCACCTCGCGCAATGCCGTGGTGGAAGAAATCGTGCGGCTGCAGCAAGACTTGCCGACCGATGCGCCGCATGAAATCTCCGCCCTGCTTGATGTTCACCTGATGCTGCTGCAAGACGAGGTGCTGATCAGCGGCGTCAAGCACTGGATCACCGAGCGCCATTACAACGCCGAATGGGCGCTGACGACGCAGTACGAAATCATTGCGCGCCAGTTTGACGAGATGGAAGACCAGTACCTGCGCGAGCGCAAGGCCGACCTGGAGCAAGTGGTTGAGCGCATCTTGCGCCACATGAAGGGCGCTGCGTCGCCGATGCAGTCGGCCTCGCAGTGCGCGGTGCGCGCTGGCAGCAGCCGCAAGCAGTCGCAGCAAGACCTGTTGCTTGACGACACGCTCGATGTGCCGCTGGTCTTGATTGCCCATGATATTTCGCCCGCCGACATGCTGCAGTTCAAGCAAAGCCTGTTCACCGGCTTTGCCACCGACGTGGGCGGCAAAACCTCGCACACGGCCATCGTGGCGCGCAGCCTGGACATTCCGGCGGTGGTCGGCGCGCGCAGTGCCAGCCAGCTGATCAAGCAAGACGACTGGGTCATCATTGACGGCGATGCCGGCGTGCTCATCGTCGACCCGTCGCCCATCATCCTGGCCGAATACGGCTTCAGGCAGCGCCAGGGCGAACTGGAGCGCCAGCGCCTGAACCGGCTCAAGCACACGCCGGCGGTGACGCTGGACGGGCAGCGCATCGACTTGCTGGCCAACATCGAAATGCCCGACGACACGCTGGGCGCGGTCGAGGCCAGCGCGGTGGGCGTGGGGCTTTTCCGCACTGAATTTCTGTTCATGGGCCGGGGCAGCAAGCTGCCCAACGAGGACGAGCAGTACCTGGCCTACCGCAAGGCGATTGACGGCATGCAGGGCCTGCCGGTCACCATCCGCACCGTGGACATTGGAGCGGACAAGCCGCTTGACCGGCCCGTGGGCAAGGCCTTTGATACAAACCTGAATCCGGCGCTCGGGCTGCGCGCCATCCGCTGGAGCCTGGCCGACCCGCCGATGTTCCTGACGCAACTGCGCGCTATTTTGCGGGCCGCCGCGCACGGCCAGGTCAACCTGCTGGTGCCCATGTTGGCGCATGGCCATGAAATCCGCCAGACGATTGAGCTGATCAACCAGGCCAGGGCACAACTCGATGCGCGTGGCGTGGCCTACGGCCCGGTGCGGCTGGGCGCGATGATCGAGATTCCGGCGGCGGCGCTCACGGTGCCGCTGTTTCTGAAATATTTCGATTTCTTGTCGATTGGCACCAACGACCTGATCCAGTACACGCTGGCCATTGACCGGGCCGATGAGTTGGTCGCGCACCTCTACGACCCTTGCCATCCGGCGGTGCTGCGCCTGATTGCCGACACGATTGCCGAGTGCAACGCGCAAGGAAAAAGCATCAGTGTGTGCGGTGAAATGGCCGGTGACGTGACCATGACACGGCTGCTGCTGGGGCTGGGGCTGCGCAGTTTTTCGATGCATCCGTCACAAATCCTGGCGGTCAAGCAGCAAATTTTGCGCGCTGACACGGCCAAGCTCAAGCTGTGGGCGCAAGAGGTGCTGCAAAGCGAAAATCCGGGTGAGATGCTGTAGGCCCATAGCAGCGGACGCATCGGCTGCTGCTGTTTTTGCTATGAAAAATAGAGCGGCTTGCGCATACGGGGCAAGCGCTACAGGCCTGAAAGGCAATTAAACCGGGCTTCAGACCTGTTTGGCACGCCAGCGTTACACGGTTGGCCAGCATTCTTGGCGCTGGCAGGTTGCAAAAGCCATCGTCGCCCGGACAAATCGGCAGCCTGCTTAAAAGCAAGCGCCCGTCAAAAGCGGCCCGTTACCGGCTTCGCGTGCCCAGCAACGCCGCGCCCATGATCATCACTGCTGCCAGCCCGATGCTCCAGCTCAGCGGGCGGCCGCTGACCGTCATCAACAGCGCCGTCGAGCCCAGTGGCGTGAGGTAGCTCAGGATGCCGATCTGCCGTGCATCGCCGAGTTTGAGCGCTTTGTCCCACAGAAAAAAAGCCGCGCCCAGCGGCCCCAGCCCCATCACTGCCAGCAGCAGCCAGTCGCGCCCCGACAGCACAGCCTGCGGCTCCAGCGCCCAGTGGCACAGCAGCGACAGCAACCCCGAAACCAGTCCAAACAGCCCGATGGCCGCCGTCGGAAATGCTTTAACGCGCTGCGTCAGCAGCGAATAACTGGCCCAGATGAACGCCGACGCCAGCGCCGGAATAAACCCCCACGACCAGCCGCCACCGCCCGCCGCGCCATTGCCTGCTCCAGCAGCGCCCAAAATGGCAATCGCCGCGCCGCCAAACCCCAGCAGGGCCGCAACCACCTGCACGGCGCGCAGTTTGATGCCGACCAGCAGCAGCGGTGCCAGCACCACCATCAGCAGCGGCCACAGGTAATTGACCAGGTTTGCCTCTACCGGCGGCGCATAACGCAGCGCGATGAACAGCAGGAAGTGGTAGCCAAACAGGCCATAAACCCCCAGCGCCAGAGTTTTGAGCGGAATCCGCCACAGCCGCTGGTCTTTAATTACAAAAGGCAGCGCCAGCAGGCTGCCTATCAGCAGCGAAATGCCGGTCAGCAAGAAAGGCGGAATATGCCTGAGCGACACCCCGAGGGTGGCCAGGCTGATCCACAGCGCAATGGCGCCCAGGGCATAGAAGTTGGCAGGCATGGGCCGTAAGCATAGGTGCGTTTTGAAGGCCGGCGCAGGGCCACTCGCCTTATTTTCGGCATGACAATCACTTGCCAACATGGCCGGGGTCGCAACTCAAGATGTTACATGTCGTCGCCAGCTTCACGCTTCAGGCATGTCGCAGACACCTCACAGGCATGTGCCGGGACTCAAATCAACCGGCACAAGCGCTTGCGGCGCTGCCGGCAACAGCATCCTGTCGCAGGCGACCTTGTGGATGACCAGGAGAAACCCATGAAAATACTTGCAGCGATCGTGCTGGTGCTGACCAGCCTGACCGGTTGTGTCGCCTATCCAGTCCCTTATGACAATGGGCCGCCGCAGGGCCGCCATGGCGGCTACCAGAACCGGGGCGGGGGTGACCGTGACGGCGACGGCGTGCGCAACCGGGACGACCGGCGTCCGAACAATCCCTACCGGTATTGAAAAGCCGCAGGCTTGTTAATGCGCTGGCTTGTCCGCCACGCCGGCTGCATGTGCCTGTTCGTCGGCGTGGTAGCTTGAACGCACCATCGCGCCGACAGCGGCGTGGCTGAACCCCATCTCGTAGGCCTTTTTCTCGAACATCTTGAAGGTGTCCGGATGCACATAACGGCGCACCGGCAGGTGCGACATGGAAGGCGCCAGGTACTGGCCGATGGTCAGCATGTTGATGCCGTGGTCGCGCATGTCCTGCATGACCTGCAGGATTTCCTCGTCGGTCTCGCCCAGGCCGACCATGATGCCGCTCTTGGTCGGCACGTCCGGGTGCAGCGCCTTGAATTTTTTCAGCAGGTTCAGCGAGAACTGGTAGTCGGAACCCGGACGCGCTTCCTTGTACAGGCGCGGCGCGGTTTCCAGGTTGTGGTTCATCACGTCGGGCGGCGAGGCTTTCAGGATTTCCAGCGCGCGGTCGTCGCGGCCCCTGAAGTCGGGCACCAGCACCTCGATTTGCGTCATGGGTGACAGTTCGCGGATACGCTGGATGCATTCGACAAAATGGCCGCTGCCGCCGTCGCGCAGGTCGTCGCGATCCACGCTGGTGATGACGACGTATTTCAGTTTCAACGCGGCCACCGTGCGCGCCAGGTTCAGTGGCTCGTCCTTGTCCAGCGGGTCGGGCCGGCCGTGGCCGACATCGCAAAACGGGCAACGGCGGGTGCATTTGTCGCCCATGATCATGAACGTTGCCGTGCCCTTGCCGAAGCATTCGCCAATGTTCGGGCAGCTGGCTTCCTCGCACACCGTGTTGAGCTTGTTCTCGCGCAGGATCTGTTTGATCTCGTAAAAACGTGTGGTCGGGCTGCCGGCCTTGACGCGAATCCAGTCGGGTTTTTTCAGCACTTCGCCGCGTTCGACCTTGACCGGAATGCGCGACAGCTTGGCCGCCGCCTTTTGCTTGGCCAGCGGGTTGTAGTCCTCCAGGCTTTGAACTTCACGGACAACAGGATTGGCGCTAACGGTAAGAATGGATTCAGGGGTGGTCATGGTGTGTTGGGTGTTTTGACAGGGTTCAGGGCGCGAGGTGCTGGCCAAGCTTTCGGCCCAGCACCTCGGCGGCATCCTGCCAGCTGGCCGAAACGCCGATTGTAGAAAGGTCTGTGGTTTGCAGGTTTGCGTAACCGCAAGGGTTGATGCGCGAGAAGGGTTCCAGGTCCATCGCCACATTCAGCGCCACCCCGTGATAAGTGCAATGCCGGCTGACCTTGATGCCCAGTGCGGCGATTTTGCCAAGGCCGCGAAACGGGTCAGCCGGATGCACCGGGCCGGTCAGCGCAGCATGTGAAAACGGGTCGTCCAGGCGCACGTAAATGCCGGGCGAGCCGCCCACACGGTGGCCGGTCACGCCAAAATGCGCCAGCGTGCGGATCACCGATTCCTCGATGCGGTAAACATATTCCTTGACGAAGTAACCGGCGCGTTTCAGGTCGATCAGCGGATACACCACCACCTGGCCAGGTCCGTGAAACGTCACCTGGCCGCCCCGGTTGCTTTGCACCACCGGAATGCTGCCGGGGTTCAAAATATGCTCGATTTTTCCCGCCAGCCCTTGTGTATAAACCGCAGCGTGCTCGCAAATCCATAGCGCATCCGGTGTGTTTTCATCGCGTGCAGCGGTGAAGTCCTGCATCGCCTGGTAGGTGGGCAGGTAATCGACCCGGCCGAGTTGTCGTGTTTGCATGGTTGTCTAAGCTTTCAGTTCAGCAAGGCGTCGAGTTGCCCGGCCATGCCCAGGCCGCCTTGCTGCAAGGCGATTTGCCCGAACAGGCAGCGCGACTGGCTTTTGCGCGCCCACAAAGTGCCAACCTGCCGTTTTTCAATTTCATACGGGTCGTTCAGCAGATGCGCGCCTTTGTATTCAACCACCGCCACGCGCCCGTCCTTTAATTGCGCGACAAAGTCTGGAAAAAACCGGCCACGCGACGTGGGTAGCGCAAAACCACAAGGCGCGGTCACCAGATTGCGCACCCAGTGTTTGACGTTGGCGTGCTGGTCCAGCAACTGCGCGCATGAAAACTCTTCCCCGCCGTCTTTCAGATCGGCCAGCACCGGGTAGAAGTGCTTGCGGAACTCGTACCGCCCGCCGTAACGCGACCCTGCGGGCACCGGATAACGGTGGGCTTCAAATACCAGCGGCCGCGTCCAGTCGGGCTCAATCGTCCAGGCTTCTTCCAGCACGAGTTGCCGAAAGCTGGCGCGTGCCGCCTTGTCCTTCAAGTCGCCAATGCGCGCTTCAATGTCCTGCGCTAGCTTGAAGCGTGCCTTGGCCAGCGCCACCAGCGACAGCCCGCGTTCATGCAGCAAATGGCTGACCACCGCCGAAAAATAACTGCTGCGCTGGCCTTGCGTCAGGTCAGGCAGTTTCTGGAAAAGCGACTGGTCGAGCCAGCGCACCAGGTCTTCGGCGGTGATCGTGGTGGAGCCGTAATCCATGGCAATCTGGCTGGCATCGGCGGCGCGCAGCTTGATGTGCGCGTCTTTCAAATAAATCTCGAAGCCGTTGGACTGTTCGACAATCTGGAAACCCGGCAACTGCACCGCGTCAGGCGTCAGCAAATCAAGCTCCACCGCCTCCAGAACCGCTTCGCGCTCCAGCGGAAACAGCTGGCCTTGCGGCGTGCTGCGGTAAGCCAGCGTCGGAATCGGCGCGAAGTGTTCGCCGCGCGAGGCCGGCGCGCTCTGGGCGGCGACCAGCGCGTTGTGCTGCGCCACCTTGCCGCGCACCGCGTCCTGCTTTTTTGCACCGCGCACCTGGCCGACCAGCAGCGCCTCGACTTCGGGGCTGATGTGGCCGGTGACGACCAGCTTTTCCTCGCCGCCCATCTGCGCCACTTCGACACCCACCGCCGCCAGCAATTCCGCAGACGGTGTGTTTGCTACGAAATCAGTAGCTACTGGCGCAGGTGCAACCTGCGCGAGAGGCTGATTTGATTCAAAAAGTGGCAGCAACGACTGCTGCACCACCATCGACGCCACGTCCAGCGCCTCAAACCCCATGTGGTTGATCAATCGGTCGGCCAGTTCGCTGGCGGCGCTGGAAAACTTGGCTTCGCAGACATGCGCGTAGGCGCGATTGAGCGCATCGCGCCCACGCGGGCTGGCGTACGGCATGCGCAGCACCCGGCCCAGCAACTGCTCGACTGCCGTCGCGCTCGACAGCTTTTGCAGCGAACACAGCACATAGGCAAACGGGCAGTCCCAGCCTTCGCGCAACGCCTGCACGGTGATGATGAAGCGCACCGGGCAGCTGCGGGACGCCAGGTCCAGTCCTTCGAGTTCACGCGTGTCGCCAGTCGCCACCTTGATCTGCGCTTTGGGAATGTGCAGCTCGTCTTGCAGATAGCTGCGCAAGGTTTCAGGCGGCACTTCGGCGTTCTCGTTTTGCGCCTGAAACAGCACGATGGGCCGCACATAGCCAAACCCGGCGGCTTCATCCTTCAGCGCTTCGCCTTCGAGCCCGCGCTGGTTTTGCACGGCGGCAAACACCGCCTGTTGCCAGCCCTGCGGATGCTCGGCCAACGCAATTGGCAGCTTGATCATGCTTTCCGCCGCCAGCTCCTGCGCGCTGACGTGGTACAGCACGTTGGTCTTGGCAGGAATCGGCGTGGCCGTCAGTTCCAGAATCGCGCTGGGGTTCAGGCGCTTCAGGGCGGTAAAGCTTTTGTCGGTCTTGGTGTTGTGCGCCTCATCGACGATCAAGAGCGGCGAATGCAGTGCCAGCCAGTTGGCCAGGCTCCAGCGCGGCTGGCCTTCGCGGCCCTGCAGCACACCCGAGCGGTCAGCGGCTACATCGGCGGGGGTGACCACCGCATCGGGCAGGTCGTGCAGCACGCGCAGCCGTTGTTCGTCGCAGCCCGAGAAATGCCGCTCGAAAGCTTCTGAAAAGCTGTAGACATTACGCTGGCCGGTGTCGTCAATGCGAAAGCTCTGGATGGTGGCGACCACCACAATGGCCTTTCGGCCCCAGTCATCGGGCGTAATCGCGGCCAGGTCGTCGAGCACGCAGACGTGCACGCCAGCGCCGTACTGCGCTTCCAGCGCGTCGTGGTAGGGATGGCCGGCAGTTTGCAGCGCGCGCAGGGTCTGGCTGCGAATCGTGTCGCTGGGCACCAGCCACAGCGCGACCGGCGCATCCGTCGCCTGCCACTCTCGCGCCAGCGTCGCCACGGCGTGCGCCGCCAGCAGCGTCTTGCCGCCGCCGGTGGGAATGCGCAGGCAAACGCAGGGCACGTCGCCGAAGGCGTCGGCGTTGTAGCTGCGGCCGGCCAACTCCCGAAACGCCAGCGCCGGGCCTTTGCGCTGGGCCGCACGGGCAAAGGCCGTCAGCGCGTCAAGGGCGGCTTGCTGGTAGGACTTGAGGGAGAGGGTGGTCATTGGGTTAAGTAGTGGATTCGATTGGGATTGATTGGGTTAATTTTTAGCTAACTATCCAATACAACTCATTGATTTGTATAGTTAAATTTTTTTCAATTGGTTAATTGTTTAGCTAAACCTAAACAAGTTAACGCTGATTAACCGAAAACTCATGGCTTCAAAAGCGTCCATCGACCGCCCTTGCCCTGATGGGTAGCCACGATTTTTTGGCCCTCCAGCCCGCTCATGCGCAGCGCCGTCAGCAGGTTTTTAACCTTGGCCTGCTTTTGAATCGGGGTCAGAGAATCGGGCAGTTTGTCGAGCAGCAGCGATCTGACCTCTAGTACGGAGACCGATTTGAACTGCTTGATGTGCTGCAGGATGAGGGTCTTGTAGTAGTGATCGTTCAAGCCTTTGTTGCGGGTGTATTCAGGCCGCGTGTTGGTGGCATCCGCAACATGGGCTGTCACAAAAAAGTTGGGCTTTCGGCCTTCAATCAGCTTCGCACTGCGCAAAATGGCAGCTTGGTCATTGCCAATGCGGTGTTTCTTCTGCACCCGATCCAGCCAGATTACCTGCTCCAGCGGCAAGTCAGACCGCTCAATCAAGAGCTTGCTGTAGTTCTCGTCAATTGCCTGGCCATAGATGTTGAATATCGTTTCTATCGGTGTAGAGCCTTCGTAATCGGGCAACGGCAGGTAGCGTTTACGCTGGCTGGCCACCATGTCACGGATGCCGTAGCCACCCTTGTCGATCATGCCGATGTTGTTCATGGCTTGCGCCAGCCACGGGTTGCGGTACACGCTGGGTGTGCGGTTGCCGGTGAAATAGTCTTCGGGGTTGCCATCCACAAAGCCGCCCCGGCTGGTCAGTTGCAGCCGTCCCGGCGTCTCCAGCACCACGATGCGTGCGGCCTGTTCGTAGTCTTGATGCGCCAGGCAGTTGTGCAAGCCTTCAAGGACGACTTGGTTGTCGTAGCGCGGCAACTCGATCGCCAGCAACTCCGTGTCTGGGAACAGCTTGATATTTGGGTTACGGATGTGTTGCCCTACCTCCGTAGTCGTTAGTACAAAGGGTGGGCCGAAATGTTTGGCAATACGCTCAGAAGGCACCTTCCAAGTGATCTCGGCAACGCTTGGGGTGAGCAGTGCCACGCTTTCAGGCAATCCCAGCAATAGCAAGGCCGTGTAAGTCATCTCGCCATGCAGCGTGATCTTGGCGCGATTCAGGAATTCGGCCGTGCTCCAGCGAGCAATGTCAGGCGCCCAACGTTCCTGCTGATGCTTGGCCGAAAACTTTTCGCGCGCCTTGGCGATGGCAACAGGGTCCAAATCGGTCAGGGAAGCGCGTGAGGACACTCTGGCGCTCCAGTCTTGTCCTGCAATCACTTCGGTCAGAATGGCTTTGAGCCGATCTTCGCGGAGTTCGGTCAAACTGTCGCCGTCGCGCTGCCAGGCCTTGTCATGCGCCAGCACCGGTTGCCTGGGGGCGTGGCGCGGCACCTGAACCAGCCAGACAATGGCGCCGGTGTCGCTGGCCTCCAATTCCTCAATGCGCAGTCTCATGGATGGCAGGCCAGGCGTCTTGCCCAGAATGCGGTGCACCACGTTTTCTGCCGTGTAGTCGGCAAAGTCCTGAATGCCCGTGACTTCCAGCGTCCTGTCCTGCGCCCCAATCACCACGCAGCCGCCGTCCATATTGGCCAGCGCCGCCACATAAGACACCAGGTCTTCGCCTTTTCGGCCCGAAATGTTCTGCTTCAGGCTGCGCCATTCCTTCCACTCGTGGCGCTCGTTTTCTTTCGGGAACTGTGTGCGCAGCCAGGCTTGCAGTTCTTTCGCCGTCATGCCGTTCATGGCTACCGCGCCTTCACGTCATACGGAATGTGCCGGAAGGTCACGTTGGCCTGCTTCAGCCGCTCCGGCCCGAGGCGGCAGGCTTCGCCGAACACCAGCAGCGGCGCGGCGGGGTCGGGCGTTTGGGCGTGCAGGGCGAGCAGGGCGTCGAGCACATCGCGTGTCAGCACGTTGCCGCTGGCCGGGCGCTTGTCGCCCAGGATGCCGTTGAACAGCAGGTAGCAGGCGAACTTGGGCACTTTTAGGCATGAAATCGGGCTTTCGCGCACATCCGGCGTGCGCAAGAAGCTATCTAATTGATAGTGCGTTCCCAGGTAGGGCGTGCCGGCTTGGGCGGCGTCTGCGTGCCAGGCGCTGCCGGTTTCCTGTTGCCAGATGAAGGCGGCCAGCGTGGCAAAACGCACATCGGGGTGAATGCGGCCGTGTTCGTCAAAAATCGGCGCGCCCAGCGTCATGAAGCGAAAACCGCCGCCGCCCTGCCAGTTGACGGCCTTGCTGATGCCGCCTTGCTCGCCGTTGATGACTTTTTGCAGGCGCGGCAGGCAGTGCGTGGCGGCGTGCTCGCCCATCTCGATGCCGATCCAGCGCCGGCCCATCTTGTGCGCGACGGCGGCCGTGGTGCCCGAGCCGAGGAAGCTGTCGAGGATGAGGTCGTTTGGGTTGGTAGCAGCTTCAAGAATCCGCTCTATGACTCCCTCAGGCTTTGGGAAGGCAAACTTTTGCTCTTGACCAAACAGCTCGACGCTTTCGTAGGTGCCGTGCTGGGTGTATCGACCCTCAATAATAGATTTTGGTTTGGCGCGACGCTCTTCGCCGTCGGCGTCTTTCAAGTACTGCTTGTAGTTGACGGTGTAGCCGCCCTTGGACTTCGTGAAAACAAGCTCATCATTTTTTAAGGCTATTAAAGCGCGCTCTTTCGACCATTGCCACTGTTTCGTTGGCCATACTTCGTTTCCGTCCGGGCTTGGGAGTGCATAACGCAAATTTGGGCGCTCATCGTTGCTTGTAGTTGCGAGCGGCTGTAAGCGGTAAGGCCCCCGCATTGCAACCTTGGAATCCTGCAACTTGTAGTACTTGAGAACTCCTTCATCGGGCGGCCAAAAGAAGTCCGGTAGTTGACTCATATTCTTTGCGTAGCAATGGATGTACTCGTGCAAGCCCACGAAGTAGCGTGCCTTTGCCCCACCTCCGTAGCTTTTTTGCCAAATGAAGGTGGTAAGAAAATTCCCCCGCCCAAACACCTCATCCATCAGCACCTTGAGGTAATGCCCCTCGTTGTCGTCAATCGTCACCCAGATCGAGCCGTCTTCGCTCAGCAGCTCGCGCAGCAGTTGCAGGCGCGGCAGCATCATGCTCAGCCACTGCGCATGTTCGAGGTTGTCGTCGTAATGCTCGAAGGCGCTTTGGGTGTTGTAGGGCGGGTCGATGAAGATGCATTTGACCTGCCCCCGGTAAAACGGCAGCAGCGCCTTGAGGGCTTCGAGGTTGTCGCCCTGGATCAGCAGGTTGCCGCTGGTGGGGCTCAATCGGTCAGGTGCTTTGTCCTGCGGCTGAAGCAGGTCGGCCTGCGCGGGCAGAGCGGTTGCCGGGGCGGTTTCATCCGGCGCGCCGGCGCTGTGAATCGACACTTCTTCCAGCAGCCGGTAGGGCACGCGGGCCGCAGTGGTGAACGCCTGGGCGCGGTTGAGCCAGTCAAGGGTGGGCATCGGTCAGGCGCTCCGGCAATTTGTGACGCTCGACAAGCCACAAAAATGGCTCGCCGGGCTTTGCTGCAGCAGCGCATAACGCCGGAGAGGGTCGGGAAAGTCGTTCATGCAGATAGAAAAAGAGGTTGACGCCAAAAGCAACCCCATAGCGTAACGCGCACCCGGCCCCGTCAGGCGGCGCTCTGAACGGTTTACAGCACCACTTTGACCATCGGGTGCGTGGACAGCGTGCGGTACAGCTCGTCGAGTTGCTCCCGGCTGGTGGCCGTGACGGTGATGGTCACGCCCAGGTATTTGCCGCCCTTGCTTTCGCGCAGTTCGATGGTCGAGGCGTCAAACGCCGGGTCGAACTGGTGCGCAATATGCGTGATGGCCTGCACGTAGCCGTCGGCCTTGAGGCCCATGACCTTGATCGGAAACAGCGATGGGTATTCGATCAGCGAGTCTTTGCGGGCTTCGGCCTCTGGCGGCGTTGCCGGCGTGTTGTCAGGCGTGGGGCGGGTGTCGTTGTCAGTGCTCATGGCGAAGGCTCCTGTTTGGCTTGCTGGTAGGCGGCGTACAGTTTTGCATAGATCGGGCCGGGCGTGCCCTGGCCGACCGGCTGGCCGTCGAGCAGGGTGATGGGCAAAATTTCCTTGGTGGCCGACGACAGCAGCAACTCGTCGGCGGCCAGCACCTCGGCGCGGCTGATGGGGCGCAACTCGAAATCAATACCGGCTGCGCGGCAAATTTCCTCGATCAAGCCGTAGCGAATGCCTTCGAGCACCAGATGGTCTTTGGGCGGACCCATCACCTTGCCGCCCTTGACCACCCAGACGTTGCTGGCGGCCGCTTCGCTCAGGTGGTCGCCCCGGAACATCACGGTTTCCAGCGCGCCGGCGTCAACGCTGATCTGGCGCGAGAACACCGCACCCAGCAGGCTGGTGCTCTTGATGTGGGCTTTTTCCCAGCGGAAATCGCCGGCGCTGACGCAGGCCACGCCTTGCGTGCGCTGCGCTTCGCTGGGCAGTTTCATCGGGTTGACCATGATGAACACGGTGGGCGTGAGGCCGGGCAGCATCGGGTGGTCGCGCATGGCGACGCCGCGAGTGACCTGGATATAGATCAAATGCGTGCCGTTTTCGGTCTTTGTGCCCGTTGCATCGGCGTAGTCAGCTATTAATTTAAGAGCAATCTCACGCCATTGGCCAGACGTTAATGGGTTGGTGATGCGCAATTCGGCCAGGCTGCGGCTCAGGCGCGCCATGTGCTGCTCAAAGCGGAACAGCTTGCCAGCGTAGACGGGCACCACTTCATAGACGCCATCGCCAAAGATGAAGCCGCGATCGAGCACGCTGACTTTGGCGTTGCGCAGTGTGCTGAAGTCGCCGTTGAGGTAGCAGGGCGTATCGGGCAAGGCGTTGGCGGCGGGCGTTGTCATGGGCATGGTTTGAGGTGGACGTTGAGGAAGGTGAAAGCCATTAATAAATGGCGTGCTGGTTCAGTCGGTGCCTGGCATGGCGCCGGTGCGGATGGTTTTCTGCCGACGCCGACGCTTGAGCCCGATGCGCAGACGCCAGACGAGTTTGACGCTCAGGTAGCCAATAAGCGCGCCGGCCAGCGCAAAAATACCCATGCCCAGCAGCGTCGGTGCGCCAAAGGAAGTCAGCCAGGCCATGACGCCGGCCCCTTCAGCCAGTGCATCGGGCGGCGGTGCATCAAGCACCAGGCTGCCCAGCTGGTAAGCCAGCCAGAGCCAGAAACCGATGGTGAACGGGTTGGTTGCCAGCGTCATGCCGGCGGCCACCGGAATATTGGCGCGCCACCAGACGCAATTGGCCGTGGCGACCGCAAATTGCGCCAATGGAATCGCAAAAGCCCAGAAAATCCCGATGGCAACGCCGCGCGCCACGGCCTCATGCTGCAGCCGCCACAACTGGCGGTCCAGCAGCCGGTGCGCAACCGGTTTGAGCCAAGGGTGGGCGGCCAGGGATTCGCGCGAGGGCAGGGTTCTGCTGAGGCGGCTCACCAGGCTCGTCCACTTGCTGCTTTTAAGCGGCACGGCAAAGGCTTTATCGGGGCTCATGTTGAAGGCGATTCAAGGCTTTTGAAACCAGATATGAAAACACTTGTTGCATATGCGCAACACCGTCAAACCATGAAGAATACGGCTGCAATGGCCAGTACGCCCAGTACCCCATTGACCATGGCAAGCGTCGCAATCTGCCCGACGCGTCGCCCGCCTTCGGGCCAGTTCGACGCGCTGACGGCCTGTTTCAGGCGGCGGAACGGACCAAAATATAAGTGGCCAAACAGCGCGAACATCACCAGGCCAATACCCAGCATGGCATGCCAGCCGGCAGGCGCATTTTTCATTCCGACGGCGAGCAGCATGGCCAGGCCGCTCAGCAACAAAATAGCGATAAATGCCCATGTCAGCGCAAAGAAACGCTGCATGGTCTGGGTAATCAGGGGCAGGCGTTGCGGGGGCTGCAGAGTTTCGGCGGCGGCAGGACGCAGCGCAAACAGCATGAAACTGATCCCTCCAAGCCAGCCAATTGCGGCAAGAACGTGCAGAAATTTCATCAGGACGGGCATCAGCAGGCTTTCATTAAAATGGCGCGCGAAGCGGATCGGTCTTGATGCGCTCAGTCGCTTGCCGACAGGGCAGCGGGTTGTCAAAGCCGCCATTGTGGGCCATGTACCCAGCCCTGGCGCCGCACTGTGATGAATGGGCGCTAATTCAGGCGGCGCGCGCCAAGACAGCAAAGCCGCGGGGGTTTCTACGTATAATCAGAGGCTTTGCTGAAGTTGGGCACCGTAACCTTCATGTAATTTGCGAGGCACACAATGGCAGATGCAGCGGCTAAATACCCTGAGAGCCTTGCGCATAAAAATAGTGTGCAAGCAGTTGAGTCAGACAGTGAAGAGCTAACAACTGAGGCGCAAGACGAAGAGTTCAAGCCCCTGACACGCGAAGAAGCACAAAAGATTCGGGCGTTAAATCCGCCGATTTCTTTATGGGCTGTTTTGGCAGGGCAGGTTGGTGTTGGCAGTTTGGTGGCTTTGTTGGCTTGGATTTTGACGGGTCAGCCGCTGATGGGCTGGTCTGCTGCTTATGGTGCGCTGGCGGTGGTGCTTCCTGCTGCATTGTTTGCGCGGGGACTGTCCCGGCAGAAATCGGCAACGCATGGAAATGCGGCGCTGGTTGGATTTTTTGTCTGGGAAATGGTCAAGATTGCCTTGACAGTGGCGATGCTCTTCGCTGCGCCAAGGCTGGTTGAGGGGTTGAATTGGCTGGCCTTGCTGGCAGGTTTCGTGGTGACGATGAAGGTGTACTGGGTGGCCATGTGGCTTCGCTCGGCGCGCAAGACTCGATCAATAAAATTTTTGAAGAACTGACGAATTGGTGACTTATGTCTGCTGCTGAAAACGCTGGAATACATGCCCCGACGTCTGGAGAGTACATCCAGCACCACCTGCAGCATCTGCAGACAAATTTCTCATTGGAAAGCGTCAAGCAAAGCAGCATTGTCGATTTCAGCCTGTTCAACCTTGACTCGCTGATTTATTCGGTCTTGCTGGGCGTCATCGGCTGCTTTTTCCTGTGGCGCGCAGCCCGCAAAGCCACTTCAGGCGTTCCTGGCCGCTTCCAGGCAGCGGTTGAAATTCTGTCGGAAATGGTCGACAGCCAGGCCAAGGGCGTGATTCACAATCCCAAGAGCCGCAAGCTGGTGTCGCCGCTGGCGCTTACCGTGTTCGTCTGGATTTTCCTGATGAACGCCATGGACATGCTGCCGGTTGATGCGATTCCCCGAATCTGGGCCATGCTTTATGGTGCTGCGGGCCATGATCCTGAGCATGCCTATATGCGTGTCGTGCCCACGGCCGACCTGTCCACCACCCTCGGCTTGTCCGTCAGCGTATTGCTGGTCTGTCTGGTGTACAACATCAAGATCAAGGGCATCGGCGGCTGGTCGCACGAACTCATTGCTGCGCCGTTTGGCGACCACTGGTTTTTGTATCCGATCAACTTTCTGATGCAAATGATTGAATTTACCGCCAAGACCGTCTCGCACGGCATGCGGTTGTTCGGCAACATGTTTGCCGGCGAACTCGTCTTCATGCTGATCGCCCTGATGGGTGGCGTGTGGGCCTGGCAGTTCAACCCGCTCACGGGGATGTTCTGGCTGGGATTTGGGCATGTCGTTGCCGGAACCGTGTGGAGCATCTTCCACATCCTGGTGATCACGCTGCAAGCCTTCATCTTCATGATGTTGACGTTGATTTACGTGGGACAGGCCCACGATTCACACTGAGCTTTTTTGTTAGTTGGTTTCTTTCTTTTTTTACTTTTCCCTCATCTCTAGGAGCAATTCATGGAAAACATTCTCGGACTCGTCGCTTTGGCTTGCGGTTTGATCGTTGGTCTCGGCGCTATCGGCGCTTCTATCGGTATCGCCCTGATGGGTGGCAAGTTTCTGGAAGCCTCGGCTCGCCAGCCTGAACTCATGAACGACCTGCAAACCAAAATGTTCATTTTGGCCGGTCTGATTGACGCTGCTTTCCTGATTGGTGTTGCTATCGCCCTGCTGTTCGCCTTTGCCAACCCGTTTGTGCTGCGTTAATTTTTCGGCAAACCCTGGTAGGTTCTATAAGGAATAAGCCGTGAACATTAACTCCACCCTGTTCCTGCAGGCTGTCGTTTTTGCGATCCTGGTCTGGTTCACGATGAAGTTCGTGTGGCCACCAATCACAAAAGCGCTGGACGAGCGGGCACAGAAAATCGCTGACGGTCTTGCTGCCGCTGACAAAGCCAAATCCGAACTCTCCACCGCCAACAAGCGTGTTGAGGCCGAATTGGCAACCTCGCGCACCGAGACCGCTACCCGTCTGGCCGATGCAGACCGCCGGGGCCAGGGCATCATTGAAGAAGCCAAGGCCCGTGCCGTCGAAGAAGCCAACAAGATCATTGCTGCAGCCCAGGCTGAAGCCGGTCAACAAACGGTCAAGGCCAGAGAGGCACTGCGCGAGCAGGTCGCCTTGCTGGCTGTCAAGGGCGCCGAGCAGATTCTCCGCAAGGAAGTCAATGCCGGGGTTCATGCCGATTTGCTGAGCCGCCTGAAAACCGAGCTGTAAAGCGAAGCAAGGCAGAAAAACTATGGCTGAACTTGCAACCATTGCCCGCCCTTACGCAGATGCGCTGTTCAAGGCGCAGGGCTCCGATCTGTCCGCCACAGCCGTCTGGCTGGACCGGCTGGCAGCCGTGGCTGAAAATGCCCAGCTGCTCCAGTTTGCCGACAGTCCGAAGGTCGACGTGGCTCAGGTGTTTGACGTGATGGCCGATGTGGCCAGCAAAGACAACGGTCCTTTGCCCGAGGCGGCCAGGAATTTCCTGCGCATCGTGATTGAGAACGGTCGTCTGTCTGCGCTGCCAGAGATTGCCAGCCAGTTTCGTTCGCTCAAGAACGCTGCGGGCGGTACGACCGATGCGGTCGTCTTCAGCGCTTTTCCGATGGACGAGCAAGCCTTGCGTGAAGTCGCAGCGGCGCTGGAACAGCGTTTTGGGCGCAAGCTCGATGTCAAGGTCGAACTTGATCCGTCGCTGATTGGTGGAATTCGCGCGGTCGTGGGTGACGAGGTGCTGGACACTTCGGTGAAAGCCCGTTTAGAGCAAATGAAAGTGGCGCTGATTTCCTGAACTGACGCGAAGTTCTCGCATCGTCCCGGGTTTTTAGCCAATAACATAGAAAGAAGGAAAGAGTCATGCAACTCAATCCCGCAGAAATTTCTGAACTGATCAAGAGCCGTATCGAAGGCCTCGCCGCAAGCAGCGACATCCGTAACCAAGGCACCGTGGTGTCGGTGGCCGACGGTATTGTCCGCATCCACGGCCTGTCCGATGTGATGCAGGGCGAGATGCTTGAATTCCCCGCCACGGCGGATGGCACGCCAACTTTTGGTCTGGCACTGAACCTGGAGCGCGACTCGGTCGGCTCCGTGATTCTGGGCGAGTACGAACACATTGCTGAAGGCGATACCGTCAAATGCACGGGTCGTATTCTGGAAGTGCCGGTGGGCCCTGAGCTGCTTGGCCGCGTGGTCAATGCGCTGGGTCAGCCGATTGACGGCAAAGGCCCGATCAACGCCAAGATGACCGACGTGATTGAAAAGGTTGCGCCTGGCGTGATCGCCCGTAAATCGGTCGATCAGCCTTTGCAAACCGGCATCAAGTCGATTGACTCGATGGTTCCGGTCGGTCGTGGCCAGCGCGAGCTGATCATTGGTGACCGCCAGACCGGCAAAACTGCCGTTGCCATTGACGCCATCATTGCCCAAAAGGGCCAAGGCGTTTCGTGCGTGTACGTGGCAATTGGCCAAAAGGCCTCTTCCATCAAGAACGTGGTGCGCTCGCTGGAGCAAGCCGGCGCCATGGAGTACACCATTGTGGTGGCTGCGTCGGCTTCTGAATCGGCTGCCATGCAGTACGTCAGCGCCTACTCGGGTTGCACTATGGGCGAATACTTCCGCGATCGCGGTGAAGACGCGCTGATTGTGTATGACGACTTGTCCAAGCAGGCCGTGGCTTATCGCCAGGTTTCCTTGTTGCTGCGTCGTCCACCAGGTCGCGAAGCCTATCCTGGCGACGTGTTCTATCTCCACAGCCGTCTGCTGGAGCGTGCCGCCCGCGTGAACGAGAAGTATGTTTCTGATTTCACCAAAGGTGCAGTGACTGGCAAGACCGGCTCACTGACTGCGTTGCCAATCATTGAAACGCAAGCCGGTGACGTGTCTGCTTTCGTCCCAACCAACGTGATTTCGATTACCGATGGCCAGATCTTTTTGGAAACCAGCCTGTTCAATGCCGGTATCCGCCCCGCCATCAACGCCGGTATCTCGGTGTCGCGCGTCGGTGGTGCTGCCCAGACCAAGCTGATCAAGAACCTGTCCGGTGGTATTCGTACCGACTTGGCCCAGTACCGTGAATTGGCTGCGTTTGCGCAGTTTGCTTCCGATCTGGACGAAGCGACCCGCAAGCAGCTGGACCGTGGTGCCCGCGTGACCGAGCTGCTCAAGCAGGCGCAGTACTCACCGTTGTCGATTTCCAACATGGGCGCTACGCTGTTCGCTGTGAACAAGGGCTTTATGGACGACATCGAAGTCAAGAAGGTACTGGCTTTTGAAAGCGGCCTGCATGCATGGCTCAAGGACAAGAATGCGGCCCTGATGGCCAAGCTCGAAGCCAACAAAGCCATGGACAAGGATGCCGAGGCCGAGTTGACGACTGCTGTGACTGCGTTCAAGAAAACGTTTGCCTGAGCAATAGCAATCGACCTATGAGCGCAGTGAACACCAGTACGGGCCGCCTTTTAAAGCAGGGGCCGCGGAACCGGCTCTGCCGGATCGCAGGCGCAGCGGCCCCTTCTGGGGGCAGCGCATTACATGAAATGAAAAGCGTGGGGGTCCAATAATGGCAGCAGGCAAGGAAATACGCGGCAAGATCAAGTCGGTGGAAAACACCCGCAAGATCACCAAAGCCATGGAAATGGTGGCGGCCTCCAAAATGCGCAAGGCGCAGGAACGGATGCGCGCAGCCCGTCCTTACAGCGACAAGATTCGTAACATTGCCGTCCACCTGAGTCAGGCTAACCCCGAATACACCCATCCGTTCATGGCGCCCAACGAGGCTAAAACGACCGGGTTTATCGTGGTCACAACCGACAAGGGTTTGTGCGGCGGTTTGAATACCAACGTGTTGCGTATTCTGACAGCGAAGCTCAAGGAATTGCAGGCTGCAGGCGAAGATGCCCAGGCCGTTGCCATTGGCAACAAGGGTTTGGGTTTCCTGAACCGCATCGGCGTCAAGGTCGTGGCGCATGCCACGCAGCTGGGCGACAAACCGCATCTGGACAAGCTGATCGGCCCCGTCAAGGTGCTGCTCGATGCGTACAGCGAAGGCAAGATCAAGGCGGTTTACCTTTGCTACACCCGCTTTGTCAACACGATGAAGCAGGAATCGGTCGTTGAGCAGTTGCTGCCCCTGAGCGCAGAGCGCATGCAGGCGGACAAAGACCAGCACAGCTGGGACTATCTCTATGAGCCGGATGCGCAAACCGTGATTGATGAGTTGCTGGTTCGCTACGTTGAGGCGCTGGTTTTCCAGGCAGTGGCCGAAAACATGGCTTCCGAGCATTCGGCCCGCATGGTGGCCATGAAGTCTGCCACCGACAACGCCGGTAGCGTGATTGGCGAGTTGAAACTGATTTACAACAAAACGCGTCAAGCGGCGATCACGAAAGAACTTTCGGAAATCGTTGCCGGTGCTGCAGCGGTTTAAGCTGCGATTTGCAAGATTTAAAGAACGAAAAGGATTCGGTCATGGCTCAAGAGAATCTACAAGTGAACACAGGCGTTCAGGGCAAGATTGTTCAGTGTATTGGCGCGGTGGTGGACGTGGAGTTTGCACGTAACCAGATGCCGAAAATTTATGACGCCCTCAAGATGGAAGGCTCCGCACTGACGCTGGAAGTCCAGCAGCAGATGGGTGACGGCATTGTGCGCACGATTGCGCTGGGTACGTCTGACGGCCTGCGTCGCGGCAACATGGTGTACAACACCGGTTCCCCGATCACGGTTCCCGTCGGCAAAGCCACGCTGGGCCGCATCATGGACGTGCTGGGCGCGCCGATTGACGAGCGTGGCCCGGTCAGCCAGGAACTCACCGCTTCCATCCACCGCAAGGCCCCGGCCTATGACGAATTGAGCCCTTCGCAAGAACTGCTCGAAACCGGCATCAAGGTGATTGACCTGATTTGCCCGTTCGCCAAAGGCGGCAAAGTGGGTCTGTTCGGCGGTGCCGGTGTCGGTAAGACCGTGAACATGATGGAGTTGATCAACAACATCGCCAAGGCGCACTCGGGTTTGTCCGTGTTTGCCGGTGTGGGCGAGCGTACCCGCGAAGGCAACGACTTCTACCACGAGATGGCCGATTCCGGCGTCGTGAACCTTGAGAAGCTCGAAGACTCCAAAGTCGCGATGGTCTATGGCCAGATGAACGAGCCCCCAGGCAACCGTTTGCGCGTGGCGCTGACCGGCCTGACGATTGCCGAGTCCTTCCGTGACGAAGGCCGCGACGTGCTGTTCTTCGTGGACAACATCTACCGTTACACCCTGGCCGGCACCGAAGTGTCCGCCCTGCTGGGCCGTATGCCTTCCGCCGTGGGCTACCAGCCAACGCTGGCCGAAGAAATGGGTCGCCTGCAAGAGCGTATTACCTCGACCAAGGTCGGTTCCATCACTTCCATCCAGGCCGTTTACGTGCCTGCCGATGACTTGACCGATCCATCGCCTGCCACCACCTTTGCTCACCTGGATTCCACCGTGGTGCTGTCGCGTGACATCGCTTCGCTGGGTATCTATCCGGCGGTCGATCCGCTGGACTCGACCAGCCGCCAGCTTGACCCTAATGTCGTGGGTGAAGACCACTATGCAACCGCCCGTGCGGTGCAGGGCACGTTGCAGCGTTACAAGGAATTGCGCGACATTATCGCGATTCTGGGCATGGACGAATTGGCACCAGAAGACAAGCTGGCCGTGGCCCGTGCCCGGAAAATCCAGCGTTTCCTGTCACAGCCGTTCCACGTCGCTGAAGTGTTCACCGGCTCGCCCGGCAAGTACGTCAGCCTGGCCGAAACCATTCGCGGCTTCAAGATGATTGTGGCTGGCGAGTGCGACCATTTGCCAGAGCAGGCCTTCTACATGGTCGGCACCATCGACGAAGCCTTCGAAAAAGCCAAAAAGATGTAGTAAAGCCGGCCTTTGTCTGATCTGCGGTGTGGCCTCACGGCTTTCAGCGGATCACTGCAAAGGCCAACTTTGCCCACACCTTTTAAATTGGAGTACGTATGAATACCATGCACGTCGATGTCGTCAGCGCAGAAGAGTCCATCTTCTCCGGTGAAGCCCGATTTGTGGCTTTGCCAGGCGAAGTGGGCGAACTGGGCATCTACCCGCGCCACACCCCCCTGATTACCCGCATTCGTCCGGGCACCGTGCGCATTGAAAAAGCGGACGGCACGGAAGAGTTTGTGTTTGTCGCCGGTGGCCTGCTGGAAGTGCAGCCCAACTGCGTGACCGTTTTGAGCGACACGGCCATTCGCGGCAAGGATCTGGACGAAGCCAAAGCAACGGCGTCCAAGGCCCTGGCTGAAGAAGCGCTGAAGAACGCGAAAACCGATATTGATATCGCAATGGCCCAGTCAGAGCTCGCCGTCATGGCTGCCCAGATTGCCGCGTTGCGCAAATACCGCCAGAAAAAATAAGCTCAATACAACGCAGACTTCGGTCTGTAACTGCAGCGTTCTGTCAAAGGAATCTGCATCCAGCCCCTGCCGCAAGCCAGGGGCTTTTTCATGCCTGCATGACCAAATCCCTGAATGCTGAGTAAATTTGAAAAAACTCGATAGAGTTCAGAAATTTTTCTGAGTTTATATACGAAAAATGGCTCAGGCGCTTGTCCAATATGCGCTATCAGCTATAAAAATAGTAGCGGTCAGCACAGGCCGCCGTCTTGCGTCACTGCAGCAGCGGCGTGTCAGGCAGTTCGTTGGGATAAGGCGATGACGCATCGATACGCGGAAAATGTGCCACCAGCACGCCCGAAGTTTCTTCCAGCGCCTGCGTCAGCCCGTCTTCATAGCGATTTTCCTGGAAGGCACCGCTCATATTGGCTACGACAGACTGCCAATGCGTAGCTTCAACAGGGTGCATCAAGCCCCTGTCAGCGATGATTTCAATCGCATGCTCTGCCAGCAACACATAAATCAGCACGCCGTTGTTGTGCTCGGTGTCCCAGACGCGCAGTTTGCCAAACATTGTCAGAGCGCGTTGCCGGATCAGCTCGCCCAGCGTGGTGTCACGGTCCAGCCGCCACAGGTAACTGGCAGGCAATGAAGACTCGACGCAGATCCGGATTTGCCCCGTGTGACGCTGTTCGCTGGCTGCGACCCGTTCGGCCAGCCGCTGCACCATGTCGGGCGGGATGGCGCGCCGGGTGTCGGCTTCGTCCAGCCACAGGTGTTTAAGCAAAAGGGCGAATTTGCTCATCGTGCTTACCAACTACCTGACGCGCCGCCGCCGCCGAAATTTCCGCCGCCGCCACTGCTAAAACCACCGCCACCACCGCCTCTGCCACCCCCGAAACCGCCACCGCCAAAGCCGCCACCGCCACTCCAGCCCGAAGAGCCGCCGCCACGCGTCATGCCGGCCAAGCCGCTCATCAGCGCGAACACCATGCCTGCCAAAGCTGCAATGGCGCCAATCACCAGGCTGCTGCTGAAAAGCCACGCCAGCACACCCACTGCACCGCCCGTAGCAACCGAACCCAGCTTGCGCCCCAGCACACTCGACAGCACACGGCCACCGATGGGCACTGCAACAAACAGGAATACGGCCAGCGTGGTCCAGTCAAAGCCGCCGTTTAGATTGCGGGTATTGGCGCTGCCTTGGGGAGGTGTGGGCAAGTTTTCGCCGCTGATGAGCGCAATGATCTGGTCGGTGCCAGCATTCAGTCCACCGGCAAAATCGCCCTGTTTGAACCGTGGCGTGATGGCGTTTTCGATGATTCTGCTGGCCATCAAGTCGGGAATGGGGCCTTCGAGCGTCTTGGTCGTTTCGATGCGCACGGTGCGGTCATTTTTGGCCACCACCAGCAGCAAGCCGTCGCCAATGCTTTTACGCCCGATTTTCCAGCTGTCGCCGATCCGCTGGGCATAGGCCGCAATGTCTTCGGGCTGGGTGGTGGACACCATCAGCACCACCACCTGCGCGCCGCGCGCCTTTTCAAAAGCGGTCAGCTTGGCCTCCAGCGCTTCGCGTTGCGCGGCGCTGAGGGTGCCCGTACTGTCCATGACATGCGCCGTCAGGGTAGGGACGGGTTGAACGCCTTGCGCCCAGGCCGTAAAGCTGGCGAATGACAGGCAGAGCGTCAGCAGCAGGCCCGAAACCAGCCGGCCGGGCGACGGCGCCAGTTTGCCAAACAGCGCAGATAACAGGAGGCGAAGCGGGATTTGCATCGAGCCGCTTATTTCTTGTTGAAATCAACCACCGGCGGGGTCGAAATCTGGGCTTCGTTGGCGACTGCAAAGCTGGGCTTGACCTTGTAGCCAAAAATCATCGCAGTCAGGTTGTTCGGGAAGCTGCGTGCCAGCACGTTGTATTCCTGCACCGTCTGGATGTAGCGGTTGCGTGCCACGGTGATGCGGTTTTCAGTGCCTTCGAGCTGCACCCGCAGATCGCTGAAGCCTTTGTTCGCTTTCAGATCGGGATAACGTTCGCTGACCACCATCAGGCGGCTCAGGGCACTGCCCAGCTCGCCCTGCGCTGCCTGAAACTTGCTGAAGGCGGCCGGATCGTTCAGCGTTTCAGGCGTGACCTGAATCGAAGTGGCCTTGGCGCGCGCCTCAATTACCTTGGTCAGCGTGTCTTGCTCGAAAGCCGCTTCGCCCTTGACCGTGGCCACGATGTTGGGCACCAGGTCGGCACGGCGCTGGTATTGGTTCAGCACTTCAGCCCAGGCGGATTTGGTTTGCTCGTCCAGGGTCTGGAACTGGTTGTAACCACAGCCCGACAGCAGCAAGCTGAGCAAGGCGACGAAAGATAAACTTAATAGACGAAATGACATGTAAAAGCCTCCAAAATTCAAGCCGCAACACTACCATAATTGAAGCTATGCGGGCGTGCCTGAGTGCAAGCACAGTGCTGAACATCCTCCAAAAAAACAGCCCGCAGCATCTTTATTCAATGTCTTTTCCCGACTGACCCCGATTGGCCCCATGCGACACCCCAAAGCACCCCTTGTCAAACCCCGCTCCTTGCATGCGTTGCAGCAAGTGTAAAAAATGCCCTTTGTGCATTAATGACGGGCGTTGGCAGCTATGAATTACGGAGCGCCCTGGTGGCTGCCTGATGGCAATACGCAGACGATCTGGGCCGCTTTGCGTGCCCGTCGCTTCATCGGTCAGGCGCCCGTGTTTCGCCGCGAGCGGTGGACAACGCCTGACAGCGATTTTGTGGATGTGGACTGGCTCGAGGAGACGCCCCCGCAGCAGGGACTGCCGCCAATTGCGTCCAAACAGCCGCTGTTGGTGGTTTTTCATGGGCTTGAAGGCTCATCGGCCAGCCACTATGCCCAAGCCTTTGCCAGCGTTGCCAGTCGCCGGGGCTGGGCTTGCGCCGTGCCGCACTTTCGCGGTTGCTCGGGCGAACTCAATCTGGCACCGCGTGCCTATCATTCCGGTGATTTTGCTGAAATCGACTGGTTGCTCAGGCGCTTTGCTGCCCAGCACAACGGGCCGGTCATGGCCGTGGGTGTTTCTTTGGGCGGCAACGCCCTGATGCGCTGGGCGGGCGAAATGGGCGTGCAGGCCGGGCAGGTGGTCGCGGCTGTGGCATCGGTTTGCGCACCGCTGGATCTGGCGGCCAGTGGCCGGGCGATTGGCCAGGGCTTTAACCGGCAGGTGTACACCCGCATGTTTCTCAAGTCCATGCGGCCCAAGGCGCTGCAAAAGCTGGCCCAGCACCCCGGCCTGTTCGACCGCGACGCGCTGCTGGCGGCGCGCGATCTTTATGAATTTGACAATATCTTTACCGGCCCGGTGCACGGCTTCAAAGGCGTGGATGATTATTGGTCGCGCGCCTCGGCCAAGCCTTATATGAGCCAGATTGGCGTGCCTGCGCTGGCGCTGAATGCCTTGAATGACCCCTTCATTCCGGACACAAGCCTGCCCCGGCCTGCCGATGTCAGCCCTCAAGTCACCTTGTGGCAGCCGGCGCAGGGCGGCCACGTCGGCTTTCCTTCATCAAGCTTCCCGGCGCATGTGCGCGCCATGCCGGAGGCAGTTTGCAGCTTCCTGGCCGCACAGCTTTGAGCCAACGCACCTACAAACCACAGGGCGGCTCAAAGCAGCGCAAAATAGGCAGATGGATGACATTGTTCGACAAGCGATTGCTAAGTGGCCCAACGTTCCCGACTGCTACGGCTGGCTCGGTCTGGATGCACGCGGAAACTGGTACATGCGCGACGACCAGGCGCAAGCCGCCGGGCCTTTCGCGCGTGCAGAGGGCGACGACGGCCAAGCGCCCAGCAAGGGATCGCTGCTGCTGCACGACAAGCTGATTGATTTCATTCAGCGCAATTACGAGAGCGATGCCAGCGGCCAGTGGTTTTTCCAGAATGGTCCCCAGCGCGTGTATGTTGAGCTCGAAGCCACGCCGTTTATCTGGCGCGTCGATCCAGCGCCCGGTTTTGGCGTGACAGCGCATACCGGCCAGACGGCACGCGTCCAGCGCTGCCTGCTGGACGAACAGGGCCGGCTTTACCTCGAAACCGATCTGGGTTTTGGCTTGGTCCACACGCAAGACATGACGCATGCGGCGGATGCCATTGAACAGGGCTTGTGGGTGCCGCAAACGCTGCAGGCTGCTCAACTGCCGGGTCGATTTGTCTATGTGCGCAGTCCAAGCTTGCTACAAAAAACATAGCTGACTGCGCACGCCTTACTTGCGCATCGGCTTATTTCTATTCAAAAAAGCAATTTAGCCATTAAAAAAGCCGGTCAGTGATCGGCTTTTTGTCTTGAGGGCTTTTGTGCCTTATTTGGCAGCGTTCACCATGTAGACAACGGCTGAATGGATGTCTGCATCAGAGGCGGCAGAACCGCCTTTGGGTGGCATGGCGCCTTTGCCTTTAATGGCGCTGGCGGTCAGCGCGTCGAGACCGGTCTGGATACGGGGCGCCCACGCTGCCTTGTCGCCAAACTTGGGTGCACCGGCCACGCCTGCAGCATGGCAGGCAACGCAAGCTTGTTTGTAAAGGGCTTCACCCGCGCCCGAGTCTGCGGCGGCAACCTGCGTGGTTGGGGCCGGTGCAGCAGGTGCGGCAGGTGTTTCTGCCGGGGCAGCGGCAGCAACCGGTGCAGCGGCCGAAGCGGGTGCAGCAGCTGGAGCAGCCGCCGCGTCTGCCGCAGGTGCGGCGCCTGCTGGTGCTGCAGGTTCTGCAAATTTGCCGCCAGCGGCCGCCGTCATGTAGACCACCGCACGGCCAATCTCGATATCCTGAAAATCGCCGCCGCCCTGCGCAGCCATGGCACCCTTGCCTTTGAGTGCTGAATTGAGCAAAGCTTCATAGCCGGTCGCAATGCGAGGCGCCCAGGCAGCGGCATCGCCGAATTTGGGGGCTCCAGCTGCGCCTGTTCCGTGGCAGGCAATGCACTGGCCTTTGTAGACTTCTTCGCCAGCGCGCAGAGGGCGGTTGGCGTCACGGATTTCAACCATGCCGACTTTCTGGATCCGATGGGCCACTGCCCGGTCAGCGTCATCAGCGCCCGCCAGCGGTTTATTGGCCGAGGTGACGTAATAAACCAGGCCAATAATGGCGAAAATTGGAACCACGAATGAGAAAAAAACAGCCGCCAGCAGTTGCTGGGGAGATTTGATCGGGCCGGTGTGGGCTTCTTCGTGGGCTGTGGTGTGATCGTTAGCGCTCATGGCGTCCTCAAAAAAACAAAAAATCGGGGACTGTTGCGGGCTGCTACAGCATCGGCGCATTATAGCGGCGGGTACGAAAATTCTGGAAGGCAGGGACGGCTGATAGAATCATGCGCTGTGTGCAGTGGTCATCACTGCGCAAAGATCAAAAAGCCTGAAGTTCGCACCCTCTTACTTTGGCGCAAATGATTTTCAGCGTTGCGGCTGTAGCTCAGTGGATAGAGTATTGGCCTCCGAAGCCAAGGGTCGTGGGTTCGATCCCCGCCAGCCGCACCATTCACGACACACTGAAACCCTTGTGTTTTTTGTCATCACGCCAACCTCGCTGGTTGGCGTTGTTGTTGGTGCCGAACGGACGCTGCCCTGTCTGCATGCGTTGAGCTTTCCAGTGTGACAAAAGTTGAACCGCCTGCGCCAACCGTGCCACCTGCTACCTGCCAGCGACCCGCCTCCTCGTTAATCACAGCTACTGCTCAAGCGTTTGCTCGCCAGCCTGCATGAATATTGCTCAGCCACCAATTGGCCGGGTGTATAAACTTCCCTTCGATGGATCGTGCGCCGAGCTTCTTGCTAGTCCGCACTCTCCCCCATAATTTCGGTCACATCAAAGCGCATTCACGCGCAAAAATCAAGGAGCATCCTTCATGGGCGCGCAATGGAAAGCTAAAGGCAAAGATCTGGCAGCCAATGCCAGGGGCCGTGTATTCGGCAAGCTGGTGAAGGAAATCATGGTGGCTGCGCGCAATGGCGCTGATCCTGCCATGAACCCGCGCTTGCGACTGGTGGTTGAGCAAGCCCGCAAGGCTTCAATGCCCAAGGACACGCTGGACCGGGCGCTCAAGAAGGGCGCCGGCCTGACTGATGAGCACGTTCATTTCGAGCATGTCATCTATGAGGGGTTCGCGCCGCACCAAGTGCCGTTGATGGTCGAATGCCTGACCGACAACGTCAAGCGCACCGCGCCTGAAATGCGGGTGCTGTTCCGCAAGGGCCAACTCGGCAGCTCGGGTTCGGTGGCCTGGGATTTTGACCATGTGGGCATGATCGAGGCCGCGCCGCTGACGCCGGATGCTGACCCGGAACTGGCCGCCATTGAGGCCGGTGCGCAAGACCTCGAGCCCGGCGAGGAAGAGGGCACCAGCCTGTTCCTGACTGAGCACGCCGATCTGGACCTGGTCAGCCGCGCTCTGCCGGCCTACGGCTTCAATGTGTTGTCTGCCAAGCTGGGCTACAAGCCGAAGAATCCGGTCAATCCGGCCAGCCTGAGCGCTGCCGATCTGGAAGAAGTCGAAGCCTTTCTGGCCGCCATCGATGCGCATGACGATGTGCAAAATGTCTATGTCGGGCTGGCAGGCTAAGCCTCGCTGAAGCCGTGGGCGCTGCATCAATTGAAATCAACCGGAGAGCCATCGTGGACCAACCTATTCACCATTTCAGCGAACTGTTTGCACAACTGGGGCTGGCTTCAGACGATCAGGCGATCGTGCAGTTTCTTGAGGCGCACAGACCCCTGGCTGACGGGATTGCGCTGGCCGATGCGCCTTTCTGGAGTGCGGCCCAAGCTGCTTTCCTGAGGGAAGAACTGCTTGAAGATGCCGACTGGGCCGAAATGGTTGACCAGTTGAATGTTGCCTTGCGGGCCGTTTGAGTCTGAATGGGTTGCAGATACCGGGTTTCAAGTAGGCTGCCGCCGAAAATTGGCACGAACGGGCAAAACCACAACACGCGATTTGGTCTGAGATGACTTTTTATTCCTTGACTGATTCAGCCGCTTATTGGGCTTTCAGGCTGGCGGGATATGCGCTGCTCAACCTGGGTGAGGATGCTGCGCTGATGGCCTTGATGTTCTGCTGAGCTGCAGCCTTGGACTCGCGTCCATTGGGCTGCAGGGTTTGGCAGGCGGCCCGACTGCTGTCAGGCCGCGAATGGCATTACGCCTTTTTTGCCCAGGCGCTGCACCAGGCTTTGGCCGCCACTTGCTTGCCGGCAAACAGCGGGCAGCCGGCAGCAGCGTCAGTCGCCTTGCCTTGGTAAAGCGCGCAATTGGCGCAATGCTGGCCTGCCGCGTACTTGGGGTACTTGACCTTGTCGGCCTTGGTGGCGTCGTTTTTGTAGCCCAGTGCAACGGCTTGTGGATCGGTTTCCTGCACTAGCGGTGCTGGAGCCTGCGCTTGCGCCAGACGCGTCGTAGCCAGAATACCCGCGCTCATGACGGACTGAATGACAAAGGTTCTGCGGTTCGATTTCATGTGGGTTCTCTTTTATTAAAACGGGACCTGGCCAGATACGACAGCAAGTAAATGGTCGTATCGACAAGTCATGGCGTCCCTGAAAACGGAGCGCCACATCAAGACCTGGCCATGTCCTGACTTTCAAGCCAATATAGGCATAAACAGTTTACTGCCAAGCGCTGACTCTCGCCAGTTCGTGCGCGCAATCCCGGTGACATATCGCAAACTGCGTGAATAAAAATGGCTTGCGGCTACTGTCTGAATGCTATTAAAAAAGGAGCTAATATCGCATGCAGGGTGTGCGCGAGCGGCCTATTTGTCTTGAAATTGGCAGTTGCAGGCATGCACGCCCCGACACTGTGGCAATCCGGCGTCCGCGCACTGCGGGGTTCGTGAAATTGATTCTTAAAGGGGAATAGCCGCAGCGCCATCATGCGGATTTCCAGGCGCGGTTATGCTTGCCGCGCCGCCCTGTCCGGGGCCGGTTTAGCCAAAGGGAGGTTCATCATCTTTCCCGTCAGGCTCAGGGCTTTTGTTCATTCTTTCAAACTCACGAGGTTTCCATCATGAAGCGACATTTCCTTCGCACTATTCCGGCACTGGTTGCCCTGTCGGTTTTGCCATTGTTTGCGGCGGCCCAGGCCGCCTGGCCGGCCAAGCCCATCACGCTGGTGTCGCCTTATGCACCTGGCGGCACGACCGACTTGCTGGCGCGCTTGCTCGCATCGAAGCTGCAGGGCGTTCTGGGCCAGACCGTCATCGTCGAAAACAAGGGCGGCGCAGGCGGCAATATTGGCACCGACTATGTGGCCAAGGCCAAGCCCGACGGCTATACGTTTTTGGTCGCCTCCAGTGGCCCGCTGGTGATTGCGCCTTCGCTTTACCCGAAACTGCCTTACCAGCCCAACACCGACTTCACGGCGGTCGCGCCGATTGCCAATGCGGCTTTCGTGATTGCCGTCAATCCCAAGTCCGGGCTGACCAGCGTCAAGGACATCATTGCCAAGGCAAAGACCGGCGATCTGGCCTTTGCGTCTGCCGGCTCGGGCACGCCGCAGCACATCATTGGTGAAATGTTCAACGTGCAGGCCGGCGTCAAGATCCAGCACATTCCCTACAAAGGCTCGGGGCCGGCCATGAACGACCTGGTCGGGGGTCAGGTGCCCATGACGTTCGAGAACCCGGTGCCCATCATGCCGCAGGTCAAGGCCGGCAAGCTCAAGGTGCTGGCCGTGACCAGCGCCAAGCGCTCGGCGGCGTTTCCCGACATTCCGACCGTCTCGGAACTGGGGCTGAAAGGCTTTGATGCACAGCCTTGGTACGGCGTGCTCGGCCCGGCCGGTGTCCCTACTGAAATTGCCGAGCGCATGAACAAGGAAATTCGCATCATTCTGGCGTCCACGGATGTCAAGGCGCGCCTGTTTGCCCTGGGTGCAGAACCGATGGACATGTCGACGGTGCAGTTCAAGAATTTCATCGCGGCAGACACCAAAAAATGGTCGGCCGTGGTGAAAGCGTCCGGCGCCACGGTGGACTGACCCAGGCAATACGGTGCGTTACGCATGACTCAATTGCTTGATGCCAAGGCGCTAAGACAAGCCTGTGTGGACAGTGTGACCAGTCCCTGCGCCTGCGCGCTGGGCGGCTGCCGCAGCTGGGAAAGCTTTACCGAAGACCGCTGGCCGGGCGAGCTGCTCCGGCCTGTCGGCACCCTGCGTGATCCTGCGATTGACGAGCCGACGCTGGAGGAATTTCATCCGAACGGTACGCGCTACGGCTCGCCCGATGCGCCGGTGGCGGTGGAATTTTTTCCGTGTAACCGGTGCGATGCCTACGCCTGCAACCGGTGTGGCCGCACACTGCTGAGGTACACCGAATACGGCGGCTACTACGTCGATCACCGGGTGCGCGAAATCCTGCCTGAACTGATTGTCTAGAACGCCAGCCGTTTGACGGGCAAGCAAAAAATACGAGTAAACAGGGATTTTTCGCTACTGTATTAATAGCTGATTGTGCATACACAGCGTGCGCAATCGGTCTTTTTAATGAAAAAACAGTGGTTTTCGGCTCAGAACGCATGCGCTCTGGTCGTCTGCAGCACCCGTGCTCAGTCGGTTTGCCAGATCACCTTCTTGCCAGACGCCTCCCAGCGTTCGTAGTTGGCGGAATAAATGTCCTCAATGCGGTTGCGCTTGACCTTGAAGGTGGGCGTGATGATGTCATTGTCTACCGTCCAGGCCGTGGTCACCACCACCAGGCATTTCAGCTGCTCATGCGGGTCCAGCGTGGCATTAACGCTTTGCAGGTGTGCGGCCAGCGATGTTTCCAGCTCCGCGCGTGCGGCCGCATCCCGTATACGGGCTACGGCTGGCTCGTTCAGCATCACAATGCCCAGCGGCTGGCCCAGGTTGGCACCGGTCACCACGCAGGCCTCGACGGCTTCGTGCATCACCAGCTTGTCTTCAATCGGCGCGGGTGCTACGT
Organism: Polaromonas sp. CG_9.5; assembly: GCF_035984465.1. Taxonomy (NCBI): domain Bacteria; kingdom Pseudomonadati; phylum Pseudomonadota; class Betaproteobacteria; order Burkholderiales; family Comamonadaceae; genus Polaromonas; species Polaromonas sp. CG_9.5. The sequence goes on along the minus strand of NZ_JAXCHR010000002.1, from coordinate 161,222 downwards.
ACTTGCCCTTGCTGGTCTTGAACAAGTCCTTGACACGCCCGGTGATATGCAGATTGCCCTGTGCATCGATCTTGCCTTTGTCGCCGGTGCGCAGCCAGCCGTCATCGGTCAAGGCGGCACGGCTTTGCACCGGGTCTTTGTAGTAGCCCATCATCAGGGCCGGGCTGCGCATGTGGATTTCGCCGGTTTCCGGGTCAATGCGGTCTTCCACGCCTTTGTAAGCCGGCCCCACCGAGCCTTGCTGATTGATGCCCGGTATCGTCAGGTGTGAAACCGCAAGGTTTTCCGTCAGGCCGTACCCTTCGTTGATGGGCAGGCCGAGCTTGCGATACCAGTTCAGCAGCGCCATCGGCATGGGCGCTGCGCCGCCCGCTGCAATGCGGCACTGGTCCAGCCCCATCGCCTTGAGAATCTTGCGCCGCACCAGGCCGCCAATAACGGGAATTGACAGCAGAAACTGGAGCTTGGCCGGCGGCATCTTGTGGTGAACACCCTGCTGGAACTTGACCCAGAGTCGGGGCACCGAGAAAAAGATCGTCGGGCGCGCGCGCTGCAAATCGGCTGAAAAAGTGTCAATCGAATCGGCAAAGTACAGGTGCATGCCGGTGCGCAGCCAGCCATGCTCGACCAGTACGCGCTCGACGACGTGGGCCAGCGGCAGGTAAGACAGCATGCGGTCTTCGGACGTCATGGTGATGCGTGTGATGCCGGCTTCAAGTGCCCACGCAAAACTGCCAAAGCTTTGCATCACGCCCTTGGGCTGGCCCGTGGTGCCCGAGGTGTAAATCAGTGTTGCCAGCTCTTGCGCGCCGCGATGCACCTCGCCCTGCAGGGGCGACTGGCGGGCGCAAAGGGCGTCCCAGCCTTCGCAGCTTTTGATGACATCGGGCGGAGACAGCGGGTAGCTGATGCAGGGCAGACCGGCGGGGATGCCGGGTTTCATGTTTTCCCAGGCATCGAGCTTGCCGACAAAGCAGGCTTTGGCTTCGCTGTGTTTGAGGATGTGGGTGATGGTGTCGGGCGCCAGCGTGGGGTAAAGCGGCACCGAGACATGCCCGGCCATCCAGATCGCCAGATCGCTCATCAGCCACCAGGCGCAGTTCTTCGACAGGATGGCCACGTTCGAGCCGGGCGGCCACCCTTGCGACTGCAGGTAAGCGGCCATGCGGCGCACCTGGTCAGCGACCTCGCGCCAGGTGAATTCATGAATCACACTGCTGCCCATAGGCTGCGTCAGGGTGATCTGGCCGGGCGTTGTTCTCTCCCAGTGGTACAGGCGTTGCAGCGCCAGCATGTCAGGCGAAAAAGGGGTCATGTGATGAGTCTCCTGGCGTTGTCATGAGAGGAAGGATGGCCGCGCTTGACCCTGTTTTGGGCACTGGAAAAACTGGAATATGGGTCGGGAATCAAGCCTTTATTCCTTGCCTATTGAGGCTGCAATCGGTCGGCCTGTCAATAGGCTGTAACCGGGGGGTACGCACTTTGCCGCCAGGATTTAAAGTCGGCGCTAGAGCGCATTTTTCACGCTTGAAAAGACACGGTCATGCGGTTTGACGGGCGTTGCCAGAGTTCGCCGCAGCTGAACATTTTCAATGCGCGCTGCTCGAACAATGCCCCGCAATCAGGAGTGATTCATGAAACTCGGCAAAACATTTTTTAGCCTGACTGTGGCTGCGCTGCTGCTGGCGGGCTGTGCTTTCACGCCGGTGACGCCGGGCATGTCGCAAGATGAAGTGATGGCCAGTTACGGCACACCGACGCGGGTGGTGGCCGTCAGCGCGGGCACGCGGCTGCAATACTCCGCCCAGCCGGCCGGACAGAGCGTGGTGATGGTCGATCTGGACGCTGCCGGCAGGGTGGTTTCGGTGCGGCAGGTCATGACGCTCAAGGAATTTTCAAAAATCGAGCCGGGCAAGTGGACGCGCGAGGACGTGGAACGCGAGTTTGGCCGGCCCGCAACCATAGACCGCGTGGCTTCCTGGTCTGGCGACATCATGACCTATCGCTGGCGCGATGCTTTGCAGGACATGTATTACTGGGTCTATCTGGACGCCGACAACCGGGTTCAGCGCACCGGGCAGGGCATGGAAATACCCATGAGGCTGTTCAACAGGGACTGATTGCAGGGGGGGCTTTATTGCACTGCGCGGCCAATTTCCGGCCAGCGGTGGTGCAGATACACCCAGGCGACCAGGCCAATGCACAGCATGCCCAGCGACACGGCGGCCAGCGCGGGCGTGGAATGCATCACCAGCGGCGCGATCACCCCGGCCACCAGCCCATTGGCCGTGGAGCCGATGAAGGCCTGCAGCGATGACGCCATGCCGCGCCGCTCAGGGTACAGGTCAAGCACCAGCAGCGTAACGACCGGCACCATCAGCGCCCAGCCAAAGGCAAAGATTGCAATCGGAAACAGCGCCCACGACACATGCGCGGTAAAAAACAGATTGGCTACCAGGTTGAACACGGCCGCTGTCAGCATGATGGCGAACCCGTGCCGAATTTGTTTTTTGGGCGGGATTTTTCCGGCCAGGCGGCCGCTCAACCAAGCGCCGGACATGATGCCGGAGATGGTCAGCATGAAAAACCAGAAAAACTGCGTGGGCTGCAACGCCAGGTGGTCACCCAGAAAAGCCGGCGCTGCGAGCACATACAAAAACATGCCATTGAAGGGAACGCCGCTGGCCAGCGCCAGCAGCAAAAAGCGCAGGCTCGAACCCAGTTGCCAGTAGCCCTGCATCAGGTGGCGCACCTTGAAAGGCTGGCGGGCTTCAGGCTCCAGGGTTTCAGGCAAAAACCTGTAGTTGGTCACCCAGAGCACGATGCCGACCCCGGTCAGAAACCAGAAAATGCTGTGCCAGCCCAGATGCACAAACAACCAGCCGCCGACGATGGGCGCCAGCGCGGGCGCGACGCCAAAATAAATCGTCACCTGGCTCATCACCTGCTGTGCCTGCGCCGGTGGAAACATGTCGCGTATCACTGCGCGCGACACGACAATGCCCGCCCCGGTGGACAGGCCCTGCATGGCCCTGAAAAACACCAGCTCCTCCACGTTTTGCGACAGCGCGCAGCCAGCCGACGCCAGCGTGAACATGGCAATGCCCCACAGCACCACCGGCCGCCGGCCAAAACTGTCCGCCAGCGCGCCATGAAACAGGTTCATGAAAGCGAAGCCGAACAGGTAGGCCGACAGGGTTTGCTGCATTTCCACCGGGCTGGCGCCCAGTGACCGGGCCATGCCCGAAAAAGCCGGAATGTAGGTGTCGATGGAAAACGGCCCCAGCATGCCAAGCACGGCCAGCAGGGCGGCCAATGCCCAGCGGGGGCCGCGCCAGAGTTGGTCAGCGTTCGGGTTCATTCTGTTTTGAGTCTCAATGCGCTTTCGTACAGCTCGTTGCGCGCCGCACCAGTAATGTCGGCAGCCAGCTTCACGGCGGTTTTCAGCGGCAATTCGGCGAGCAGCAGTTTGAGCACCCGCAGGCTGTCGTCGGGGCCTTCATGCGGGGCCGATGCGTGCAGCACCAAGGCAAATTCACCCCGCGTGCGCTGCGGGCCGGCTTCGAGCCAGTCTGCGAAATCCTGCGCGGGCAGGGTGGCAATTTCCTCGAACTGCTTGGTCAGCTCGCGCCCGACGGTGATGAGCCGGCCCTGCAATACGGCCAGCGCGCGGGCCAGTGCCTCGATGCGGTGCGGCGCTTCCAGAATCACCGTGGCCCGGGGGTCGGCTTGCAGCAAGGCAATCGCCTGGTCGCGCTCGCCAGCCTTGCTGGGTAAAAAACCGGCAAACACAAAACTGCTGCCATTGCCGTCGCTGCCTTCAGCGCGGGTCACGCCGGCGGCGCTGAGGACGGCGGTCACGCTGCTGGCACCGGGCAAGGGCATGACCTTGAAACCGGCGGCCCGCACGGCTGCCACCAGGCGCGCGCCGGGGTCGCTGACGGCGGGGGTTCCGGCGTCGCTGACATAGGCCACGCGCTCGCCGCGCTGCAAGCGCTCCACGACGCCTGCGGCGGCTTCGGCTTCGTTGTGCTGGTGGACGGCCAGCAAGGGTTTGTCAATGCCATACTGGCGCAGCAGCGGCTGGGTGTGGCGCTTGTCTTCGCAGGCGATGGCATGCACCAGTTGCAGTACGTGCAGGGCGCGCAGGGTGATGTCGGCCAGGTTACCAATGGGGGTGGCCACGACGTACAGCGTGGCTTCCGGATAATGCTGCATGCCGGCTGCGGCGCGTGCGGTGTCAAGTGCCAATTCGAAAGAAGCGTTCAATGTGGTTTTCCAGAAAACAGGCGGTGGCGGTGCCGCCGAAAAGTGTTGCAGGCAGCGCGACAACATGGCCGAAGAAGGTTACCACCAAGTCGCAAGGTGATGCTGCCGAGTCGGCCGCACGGGCCCATTTGGTTCGCGCCGGCCTGCGATGGGTGGAGTCCAATTATCGGACGCCCGGACGCGGCGGCGGCGAGATTGACCTCATCATGCGCACGCCCGACGGCACGCTCGTATTTGTTGAAGTGCGTCAGCGGACAAAGGCGTCGCATGGCGGCGCGGGGGCCAGCATCAGCAGTGCCAAGCAGCGGCGCATCATTTTTGCCGCTCGCCATTACCTGATGCGCTTTTCCAGCTTGCCGCCTTGCCGTTTTGATGTGGTGCTGGTCAATGGTGCGCTGTCTGAAGGCAGTCAGCCGCCGGCCAGCATCGAATGGCTGACAGCAGCGTTTGATGCCTCTTGAGCCACGGCCAGCCTTAAAAGTCCGGTGCTTCAGGCGGCAAATTTGTAACCAGGTTTTCCGGCCACCTCACTCAAGCGGTTCAGCCGTACAGTGGCGCGCGGTGACCCGCTATCATCAAGCCCATGCTTGAACAACGAATCGAACAGCAATTTATCGACAGCGCCGACCTGAAATACCAGTCGGCGCAAGTCCTTTCCAAACCCATCGCTGCAGCAGTGCATGCCATTTTGGCCAGCGTCACCAGTGGCAACAAGGTGCTGGCCTGCGGCAATGGCGGCTCGGCGGCCGATGCCCAGCACTTCGCGGCTGAGTTTGTCGGCCGCTACGAACGCGAGCGGCCTGAACTCGGTGCCATCGCATTGACGACGGACAGCTCCATCATCACGGCGATTGCCAACGATTACGATTTCAGCGTGATCTTCTCCAAGCAGGTGCGTGCGCTGGGCGTTGCCGGCGACGTGTTGCTGGCGCTGAGCACCAGTGGCAATTCGGTCAATGTGCTGGCTGCCATTGAAGCGGCGCATGAGCGCGACATGACCGTCGTCGCGCTGACCGGCCGGGGCGGCGGCAAGATCCAGCAAGCCCTGCGCGAAACCGATGTGCATATTTGTGTGCCGCATGAACGTACCGCCCGAATCCAGGAAGTGCATTCACTCGTGATTCACTGCATTTGCGACGGCGTGGATACCCAGTTACTTGGCGATCAGGAGTCTTCGGTATGAACCATGGTGTATTGAAACGATTGGCCTGCACGGTCGGTGCAGCGGTGTTGCTCTCGGGGGCGCTGACCGCCTGCGTGGGCCCGCTGATTGTCGGAGGCGCCATGGTGGGCGGTTCCTTGTTGGCGGTTGACCGCCGAACCTCGGGCGCCCAGCTTGACGACGAGGGCATCGAGTTGCGCGCAGCGAACCAGATCCGCTCCAATTTCGGCACGCGCGTCCGGGTCAGCGTCACCAGCTATAACCGCCAGGTGCTGTTGACTGGCGAAGTGCCCAACCTGAAAGACCAGCAGGCGGTTGAGCAAGTCGTCAAGCAGATAAACAACGTAGCATCGGTGGTCAATGAACTGTCCGTGATCGACACGCCGTCATTGATGGACCGGTCTGCCGATGCGCTGCTCACCGGCCGCATCAAGGCCATGCTGCTGAACGCCGGAGACTTGCAGTCCAATGCCTTCAAGGTGGTCACCGAGCGAAGCACGACCTATCTGATGGGGCGTGTCACCCAGCGCGAGGCTGACCGGGCCACAGAAGTGGCGCGTGCAACGCCGGGCGTACAAAAGGTCGTCCGGATTTTCGAGCTCATCAGCGAGCAGGAACTCAATCGCCTGAACACCGTGCCTGAGGGAGTTAAGCAACAGGCTGCCGACAAACCTGTGGGTATCTGAATTTGGGGCAGATTTTTGGCAACAGGCCTGAACAGGCCCGTTGCTTTAGGCGGGCGCTGCTTATGTCAAGCGCTTGACCAAGCTGGACGTATCCCAGCGCTGCCCGCCCATCGCTTGCACATCGCCGTAAAACTGGTCTACCAGCGCCGTCACGGGCAAACGCGCGCCATTGCGCCTGGCTTCGTCCAGTACCAGCCCCAAGTCCTTGCGCATCCAGTCAACGGCAAAGCCAAAATCAAACTGGTTGGCGACCATGGTTTTGCCCCGGTTGTCCAGTTGCCAGCTTTGCGCTGCGCCTTTGCCGATCACCTCAAGCACCTGGTTCATGTCCAGTCCGGCCTTTTGCCCAAAGGCGACCGCTTCGCTCAAACCCTGGACCAGGCCAGCGATGCAGATCTGGTTGACCATCTTGGTGATCTGGCCGGCACCGGCTTCGCCCATCAGCGTGAAGGCTTTTGAAAACGCCATGCCGACCGGCTTGATGCGCTCGAACGCCGCCGCTTCGCCGCCGCACATGACTGTGAGCGCACCGTTTTGCGCACCAGCCTGGCCGCCCGACACCGGCGCATCGATGAACTGCAGGCCCAGGCTTTTTGCTGCGGCGTAGAGTTCTCTGGCGACGTTGGCCGAGGCGGTGGTGTGATCGACAAAAACCGCACCCGGCTTCATGCCTGCAAATGCGCCGTTTGCTCCCAGCGTGACCGAGCGCAGATCATCGTCGTTGCCGACACAGCAAAAAACGATGTCGGCCTGGGCGGCGGCTTCGCGCGGCGTGGCGGCCCACGCGCCCTTGAATTCGGCTTTCCAGCTGTGAGCTTTGGCTTGGCTGCGGTTGTAGACCGTAACCTGATGCCCCGCCAGCGCCAAGTGGCCGGCCATCGGTGCCCCCATGACGCCAAGACCCAGAAAGGCCACCGGGACAGGGGTTGAAGATTCGTAGGTTTTGGGTTGGGTGCTGGGCATGGTGATCGGATGCACAAAAGGGGTTCAATGAACTGAACGCAAGCGCGCCGGGCTGCTGGCGTTCACCACGGCGTTACACGATGGAAAAGTGTTCGGTGCCTGCCGACAGGTCGGTGGATTTGGCGCGCTGTGAGTAAAGCTTGATCTGCAGCCGCAAGTCGTTGACAGAGTCGGCGTTGCGCAAGGCGTCTTCGTAGAGGATATGGTTGCCTTCAAAGGCATCAAACAGCGCCTGGTCGAAAGTCTGCATGCCCATGTTGCGGCTTTTCTTCATGATCTCCTTGATCTCGCTGACATCGCCCTTGAAGATCAGGTCTGAAATCAGGGGCGAGTTGAGCATGATCTCGACCGCTGCAAAGCGGCCTTTGCTGTCTTGCTTGGGAACGAGTCGCTGCGAGACCACCGCTTTGAGGTTGAGCGACAAATCCATCAAAAGCTGCGTCCGGCGCTCTTCCGGGAAAAAGTTGATGATCCGGTCCAGCGCCTGATTGGCGCTGCTGGCATGCAGCGTCGCCAGGCACAGGTGGCCGGTTTCGGCAAAAGCCAGTGCATGCTCCATGGTGTCGCGGTCGCGGATTTCGCCCATCAAAATCACATCGGGCGCTTGGCGCAAAGAGTTTTTCAGGGCTGCTTCCCAGCTGTCGGTGTCCAGGCCGACTTCGCGTTGGGTGACGACGCAGTTCTTGTGGGCATGCACAAACTCTACCGGGTCTTCGACCGTGATGATGTGGCCAAACGATTGTTCGTTGCGCCAGTCCAGCATGGCGGCCATGGTGGTTGATTTGCCTGACCCGGTGGAGCCGACCAAAATGACCAGGCCGCGTTTGGACAGCACCACGTCTTTCATGACCTGCGGCATGCCCAGGCCGTCCAGCGTGGGCAGTACCGCCGGAATAACCCGCATCACCATGCCGACCTTGCCCTGCTGCATGAAGGCATTGACGCGAAAGCGCCCGATGCTGGGTGGCGAGATGGCGAAATTGCATTCCTTGGTGCGCTCGAACTCGGCCGCCTGCTTGTCGTTCATGATGGCGCGCGCCAGCGTCAGCGTGTGGTTGGCATTGAGCGGCTGCGAAGACACCTTGGTCAGCTTGCCGTCGACCTTGATGGCCGGCGGAAAATCGCCGGTGATGAACAGGTCGCTGCCGCCACGGCTGATCATCAGCCGGAGCAGATCGTTGATGAATTTACTGGCCTGATCGCGTTCCATGAGATGTCCTGTCTGTTGTCAGTCCGGCTGCCGTACCGGACTGGTTGTCACTGAGTCTCTTGCTCACGACGCGCAAGCGCCGTGAGAGCTTGCGGGCCCGCCAGGCCCTGTCCAACAAACACGCTCAAAAAAACGGAACGTGTCGGGGCTGTGCGTGTCTGCGGCAGTCGGCGTGGACTGCTTGAGAAACCCGGTCAAGCCCTTCATGGTTTTCGTTCCTGCTTGTGCGCTGGGGGTTTTTAGCCGGGGAAGTTGTCGGGAATCTTGGCTTTGCCGCGCGCTTCTGCGGGCGAAATAAGGTTGCGCTTGACCAAATCGGTCAGGTTTTGATCGAGCGTCTGCATGCCTACGCTGTTGCCGGTCTGGATCGATGAATACATCTGCGCCACCTTGGCCTCGCGGATCAGGTTGCGGATGGCGCTCGTGCCCAGCATGATTTCATGCGCCGCCACCCGGCCCTGGCCGTCCTTGGTCTTGCACAGCGTTTGCGAGATCACCGCCTGTAGCGATTCGGACAGCATCGAGCGGATCATTTCCTTTTCTTCGGCTGGAAACACGTCAATGATCCGGTCAATCGTCTTGGCCGCGCTGGACGTGTGCAGCGTGCCAAACACCAGGTGGCCGGTTTCAGCCGCCGTCATGGCCAGGCGAATGGTCTCTAAGTCACGCATTTCGCCCACCAGAATCGCATCCGGGTCTTCGCGCAGCGCCGATTTCAGCGCGGCGGCAAAGCTCAGCGTGTGCGGGCCGACTTCGCGCTGGTTGATCAGGCATTTCTTGGACTCGTGGACAAACTCGATCGGGTCTTCGACCGTCAGGATGTGGCCGTATTCGTTTTCGTTCAGGTAATTGACCATAGCGGCCAGCGTGGTTGATTTGCCCGAACCGGTCGGGCCGGTCACCAGCACCATGCCGCGCGGCTTCATGGCCAGTTCGCCAAAAATCTTCGGTGCGCCCAGCTGCTCCAGCGTCAGGATTTTCGAGGGAATGGTTCGCAGCACCGCGCCGGCGCCCCGGTTGTGGTTGAAGGCGTTGACGCGAAAGCGCGCCAAGCCGTCAATCTCGAAGGAGAAATCGACCTCCAGAAACTCTTCATAGTGCTTGCGCTGGGTGTCATTCATGATGTCGTACACCATGGCATGAACCTGCTTGTGGTCCAGCGGGTCAATGTTGATGCGCCGCACGTCGCCGTGAACCCGGATCATGGGCGGCAACCCTGCCGATAAATGCAAGTCCGATGCCTTGCTTTTGACGCTAAACGCCAGCAGTTGCGTAATATCCATTGCGGGCATTCCTTGCAAATTGAATCTGAGCTTACAGTCGGATTATGACCACGATTTCGCATCATCTCCGCCTTGTCCATGACCGCATTAACGCCGCCAGTCTGGCCGCCGGGCGCGACCCCTCAAGCGTGCGCTTGCTGGCAGTTTCCAAAACCTTTGGGGCCGATGCGGTGATCGACGCCGTCCAGGCCGGGCAGCGTGCTTTCGGCGAAAACTACATTGCCGAGGGCGTCGAAAAAATCGACGCCTTGCGCCGCTGGCAGGCTGATGAAACCCCGCGCACCGGTGTCGCGACCGGGACGCTGGAATGGCACTGCATCGGCCCCATCCAGAGCAACAAGACGCGGCTGGTGGCTGAGCATTTCGACTGGGCGCAATCGGTGGACCGCCTGAAAATTGCCCAGCGCCTGAGCGAGCAACGCCCGCCGGCGCTGGCGCCATTGCAAGTGTGCCTGCAGGTCAATATCGACGGCGGCGTCAACAAGTCCGGCGTCGCACCCGGCGATGCGCTGGCGCTGGCCGCAGAAGTCGCCCGCTTGCCGCGCCTTGTGCTGCGCGGCCTGATGGCGATCCCGGAGCCTGCTATTGATTTTGTAGCTGCTTGCGCCCTGCACACGTGCGCAAGAGCCTTGTTTGATCAGATAAACGCTTCGGGTGAGTTGGCCGTGCCGATGGACACGCTGTCGCTGGGCATGACGGCAGACCTGGAGGCCGCCATTCGTGCCGGCAGCACGATGGTGCGGGTGGGAACGGCGATTTTTGGCGGCCGGTAGGTCGTTGCGCCCCCACGCTGGCCACTGCGTGTGCTGCGCTGTCCCCCGAGGGACTGACCTTGCTTGAGGCAGCCCAGCGCGCCTGCGGATTTTCAGGCGCTGGCGCGCTCGATGATTTCAAAGCCGATATCGAGAATCGGCTCCTTCACGCTGCGGCCTTCGGTGCGATCGACGATGTACTGCGCAGCGGTGCGGCCGATGCGCGTGCCGTCGATGCGCACCGTGGTCAGCGCCGGCTCCAGGCTGGCGGCCAGCTCCAGGTCACCCAGCCCCACCACGCCCAACTGCCCCGGCACCGTGATGCCGCGCGCCTGCGCCTCAATCAGCACGCCCAGCGCTTGCAGGTCAGAGCTGCAGAACACCGCATCGGTTTGCGGATACGCGCTCAGGATGGCCGCCAGCCCGGTGCGGCCCGAGTTCAGGGTGGTCGGTGCCTCGACCAGGTGTGTCGGCGCTGGCTCCTGGCCCAGCGTGCGGCTCATGCGTTGGAAACCTTCAATGCGGCGGCGCGCCCGGTCGTCGTTGGCGCTGAGCAGCACCGGATGCCGGTAGCCCCGGCTGTACAGGTAGTGGCAGACGGACTGGCCGATCCGCTCATGCGAAAAACCGACCAGCATGTCAATCGGCGTGGGCGTCAAGTCCCAGGTCTCGACCACCGGAATGCTTGACGCCAGCAGTTGCCGCCGGCCCTCGGGCGAATGCATGATGCCGGTCAGCACGATGCCGTCGGGCCGGCGCCGGATGATGGCGTCAAGCAGGGCGTCTTCGCGCGAGGTGTCGTAGCCGCTTTGGCCAATCATCAGCTGGTAGCCGCGTTCTTCCAGCGCCTGACTCAAGGCGCGCACGGTTTCCTGAAACACCGGGCCGACCAGCGTGGGCAGCACCGCCGCCACCAGCTTGGCTTTGGACGAGCGCAGGCCGCGCGCCATGCCGTTGGGCACAAAGCCGGTGCGGGCGATGACTTCGCGCACTTTGGCCAGTGCTTCGGGCGAGACTTTTTCCGGGTGGTTGAGCGTGCGCGAGACGGTCATGGCCGACACCCCGGCCAGCCGGGCAATATCGTGAACAGTAAAACCCGGCGATTTTTTCATGGAGCAGCAGCGTGAAGAACAGGCACGGAAATGGCCTGCACGCATGATACCGGCCCTCCCTGCGCAAAGCGCGCCAGGTTATGCACTAAAACAGGCTTTTGCGCATATCCGGCGTGTGCTGAAAGCTATTAATTAAATAGCATTGTGATCAAGAAGAATCCACGCAGGCGTTGTGTGTTGCGCGGCTTCATTCATGGCAAGCGCATCGGGCCATTGAGCCGTGCTTAAAACAGCCGGTAAACCAGCGGAATCAGCAGCGACGCCAGCACCACCTGCAGGCCCAGCGCCAGTCCGGCATACGCGCCGGCGTCCGCATTCACCTGCATGGCGCGGGCGGCACCAATGCCGTGCGATGCCGTTCCCAGCGCAAACCCGCGCGCTGCCCAGCCTTGCGTATCTTTGGGGATGCGCAAGAGCGCAAACAGGTACTTGCCACAGAGCGCGCCGACCAGCCCGGTAATCACCGCAAACACGGCTGCCAGCGCCGGAATGCCGCCGATCTGCTCGGCAATGCCCATCGCCACCGGGGCGGTGACTGATTTGGGCACCAGCGAAAGAATCAGCTCCGGCGGCAGGCCGAACCACTTGCCCAGCAGCAGCGACGAGCCTGCCGCTACGCTGCCGCCGGCGAGGGCCGCTATCAGCAGCCGGCCCCAGCGCTGGCGCAATTCGGCGCGGCGCAGCCACAGCGGCCAGCCCAGCGCCACCACCGCCGGGCCGAGCAGGAAATGAATGAACTGCGCGCCGGCAAAATAAGTCGGGTAGGGCACGCCGGTGGCCAGCAGCGCACAGGCCAGCGTAATGACCGACCACAGCACCGGATTGGCCCACGGCGCATGGCCGGCCCGCAGGTAGGCCGCATGCGCCAGCACATACACCACCAGCGTCGCCGTCAGGCCAAACAGCGGCGTTGCCGAAAGGTAGACCCAGAGTTGGACAAAATCAGACATCGGCATCTTTTCCCTGCATATGGGGCGGCGCTTGAACCAGGTTTTTGTCCCTCAGCAGATGAAGACTCAGCGCCGTGACCGCCAATCCGGCCAGGGTAGACAGCACCACCACGGCCAGCATGCGAACGCCGTACTGGCTGACGAGCGAAAGATGCGTCATCACGCCCACGCCCACCGGCACAAACAGCAGCGAAAGGTGCGACAGCAAAAAATCAGCGCACTGCGACACTGGCGTTTGCACCGCAGGCCAGCGCAGCGCCAACAGCAGCAGCACCATGCCAATGACCGGGCCGGGCAACGGCAAACCCAGCCCGCGCGCCATCAATTCACCCGCCGACTGAAAGACAAGCAGCCACGCCATTCCGCGCAAGGCATTCATCGCACCGATTCCTTGGTAAATATTAAATTCACGTTCGTCATTCCCGCGAAGGCGGGAATCCAGCAACACGGACTGAAAAGTTCTAGCAAGTCTGGACACCCGCCCCCGATCAGGTCGAGGGCAGGCTCTTCGCTGGCATGACGCAGGGAGGTGATGGCTGACTGCATTTTTTCCGGGTCAACGGCGCAGCAGGTTTCAAAAACGCGGCAAATCAGGATGCGAGATTTTGCCACCGCGCACCAGCATTTTTCCGTACTCCGCGCAGCGGTTCAGCGTCGGGATCACCTTGCCCGGATTGAGCAGGCCTTTCGGGTCAAACGCCCGCTTGACGCCAAACATCTGCTCGTTTTCTTCGGCGGAGAACTGCACGCACATCGAGTTGAGCTTTTCCACGCCCACGCCGTGTTCGCCCGTCACCGTGCCGCCCATCGCCACGCTGGTTTCCAGGATGTCGGCACCGAACAATTCGCAGCGGTGCAACTGGTCGGCGTCGTTGGCGTCAAACATGATCAGCGGATGCAGGTTGCCGTCGCCCGCATGGAACACGTTGGCGCAGCGCAGGCCGTACTTGATTTCCATCCCGGCAATCGCCAGCAAAATGTCGGCCAGTCGTTTGCGCGGAATCGTCGAGTCCATGCACATGTAGTCGGGGCTGATGCGGCCCGACGCCGGAAAGGCATTCTTGCGGCCGCTCCAGAAGCGCAGCCGCTCGGCTTCGTTCTGGCTGACGGTGATGGCCGTGGCGCCGTAGCGCGCCAAGACCGCGCTCATGCGGCCGATTTCTTCCTCGACTTCTTCCGGCGTGCCGTCGCTTTCGCACAGCAGGATGGCGGCGGCGTTCAGGTCGTAGCCGGCATGCACAAAGTCCTCGACCGCAGCTGTCATGGGTTTGTCCATCATTTCCAGCCCGGCCGGAATGATGCCGGCGGCAATCACGCCGGCCACCGCGTCGCCGGCCTTGCGTAGGTCGTCGAAGCTGGCCATGATGCAGCGCGCCAGTTGCGGCTTGGGAATCAGCTTGACGGTGACTTCGGTGGTCACGGCCAGCATGCCTTCACTGCCGATGACGATCGCCAGCAGGTCGTAACCGGGCGTGTCCAGCGCATCGCTGCCGAATTCGACCTCGTCGCCTTCAATGGTGAAGCCTTTGACCTTCAGCACGTTGTGTACTGTCAGGCCGTATTTCAGGCAATGTACGCCGCCCGAGTTCTCGGCCACGTTGCCGCCGATGGTGCAGGCGATCTGGCTGGACGGGTCGGGTGCGTAATACAGGCCGTACGGCGCGGCGGCCTCGGAAATTGCCAGGTTGCGCACCCCGCCTTGCACCAGCGCCGTGCGGCTCGTCGCATCGACTTTTAAAATCTTGTTGAACTTGGCCAGCGACAGCGTCACACCCAGCCGGTGCGGCATCGCGCCGCCCGACAGCCCGGTGCCCGCGCCGCGCGCCACCACTGGCACATCAAGCGCATGGCAGGCCTTGAGCACTGCCTGCACCTCGGCATAGGTTTCGGGCAGGACGACCACCAGCGGCCGCTCGCGGTAAGCCGTCAGCCCGTCGCATTCGTAGGGCGTGGTGTCTTCGCTGTTCCAGAGCAATGCGTGGCCAGGCAGCACGGCCTCCAGGGCGCGCACGACTTGCCTTTGGCGCTCAGTGCGTTCAAGCGAAGAGAGATGCTGGGAAGAGGCGGGTGCGTTCATGGTCGTGTTCCATCAGTGAAACCAGACTTTAGTCCAAGCCGCCCGCGCCGGAGTGAAGATTTTTAAAGGCCGGCGTGAAATGCGGCGTGGGGCTGGAGCGGAAATTGGCGGCGTATTGACCGGCATTGCCAGAAATCAACTTGCTATTTTATTAATAGCTGCTTGCGCTCGACCATATTGCACAAGAGGTTTATTTGATGCATAAAAGCGTTCCCGAGACGCTTTGCAGGCCGCCCGCGTCGCGGTAGCGGGCCCATCAGGCGCTAGACCAGGCTTTTGCGCAGCCAGTCGGCAAATGCTGCGCATTCCCAGCGATCCATCGTGCCGGTGCGCCAGCACAAATAGTGCGCATGCGGGCTGGGCACCTTGCGGCTGAAAACTTCGTTGGTGTCCAGCCGCACCAAAGAGCCGTTTTCCAGCCACGGCGCGCCGAGTTTGAGGCGCACCAGCGCAATGCCCATGCCGGCGGCCGCGCAGTCGCACATCAGGCCCACGTCGTTGAACTGCGAACCTTCGACCGGCTCGGGCCAGTCCAGCTTGTTGGCGGCAAACCAGGTGCGCCACGGCTCCAGCGGCGAGCGCAGCAGGTTTTCGCCGAGCAGGTCTTCGGCCGTGTCAAACGGCCCGTGTTCCCGTAAAAAGGTCGGCGAAGCCAGCGGCGTCACTTCGTCATCAAGCAGGCAGACATGCTCCAGGTCGGCATAGCGCCCGGTGCCAAAACGCACGATCAAGTCCGAATCTTCAGCCACCACGTCGAGCAGCGGAATCGACACCTGCAGCGTCAGGTCAATCTCGGGATAGGCTTCGGTGAACTGGCGCAGGCGCGGAATCAAAATCGAGCGTGCAAAGGTCGGCGTGACCGCTAGGCGCAGCTTGCGCTTGCCCGGCGTGGCGCTCTGGCCGGCAGTGCCCGGAAACTTTTGCAGCGTGGCCAGGCCTTCGCGCACATGCGCCAGGTATTCGCTGCCTTCGGTCGTCAATGAAAAATCGGCCCGGCCAAACAGCTTGGTGCCGATGATCTGCTCCAGCTGCTTGACGCGGTGGCTGACCGCGCTGGGCGTGACGCACAACTCTTCCGCTGACAACGTAACGCTGCGCAGCCGCGCCAGCGCTTCAAACGTCAGCAGGCACTGGATGGGCGGAATGCGCTTGGCGGCTGCGCTGGGCACTGCGTAGGCCTCCATCGGCACAGGGCCGCGCACAAAGGGCGGCACGCCGGTCTGGGTGGAAGGAGTTTCAGCAGTTGCCATGCGGTGCGCCTATTTGAAAATCACGGTTTTGTGGCCGTTCAGCACCACCCGGTGTTCGCTGTGCCATTTGACGGCGCGTGCCAGCACCTGGCTTTCGGTGTCGCGGCCCATCGCCGTCAGGTCTTCCACCGTCTTGCCGTGGTCGGCGCGCGCCACGTCTTGTTCGATGATCGGGCCTTCGTCCAGGTCAGCCGTCACGTAATGCGCGGTGGCGCCGATCAGTTTGACGCCCCGGTCGTGCGCCTGGTAGTAGGGTTTTGCCCCCTTGAAACTCGGCAGGAAAGAGTGGTGGATATTGATGGCCCGGCCCGCCAGCTGCTTGCACAGGTCGTTCGACAAAATCTGCATATAGCGCGCCAGCACGACCAGCTCGGCCCCTTCAGATTCGATGATTTCCAGCTGTTTGGCCTCGACCTGCGCCTTGGTGGCGGTGGTGACGGGCAGGTGATGAAACGGGATGTTGTAGCTCGCCGCCAGCTGGTAAAACTCGCGGTGGTTGGAAATGATGGCGCGCACGTCGACTGGCAGCAGGCCCGACTTCCAGCGAAACAGCAGGTCGTTCAGGCAGTGGCCTTCCTTGCTGACCAGAATCACCGTGCGCATCGGCTGGCTGCTATCGTGCAGTTTCCAGTTCATCTGGAACGT
Source organism: Polaromonas sp. CG_9.5 (assembly GCF_035984465.1). Taxonomy (NCBI): domain Bacteria; kingdom Pseudomonadati; phylum Pseudomonadota; class Betaproteobacteria; order Burkholderiales; family Comamonadaceae; genus Polaromonas; species Polaromonas sp. CG_9.5. The sequence continues at coordinate 144,863 of NZ_JAXCHR010000002.1, read as the reverse complement.
CTCGGCAAACGTGGCCAGACGGCTTGACAGCTCTGCGTGCGTCAGCGTGTCGCAGGCAAACTGCACGCGCATGAAAAACAGGCCCGTGCCCTGGTCGTTGTATTGCGCAGCTTCTTCAATATTGCCGCCATGCTCGAACAGAAAGCCCGATACGGCATGCACGATGCCCCGGCGGTCGGGGCAAGAGAGGGTCAGAACATAAGCGTGATTCATAGGGGGTGAATTGTCGCAGGTGGCGCGCGGCGGTTGGGCTTTTGGCGGGCTTGTTGCCGCGCCCGGCGCCTGGGGTGCCAGAATGCAGATTCGTCTTGCATTCGCCCGCTTCACCTTTTTGCATTCAGGAGACCGACATGGCTTATCAGAACTTCAACATGGACCACCAGTGGCTGCCGTTCACGCCCAACCGCAGCTTCATGAAAGACCCGCGCATCTTCGTCGCTGCCGACGGCATGCATTTCACAACGCATGATGGCCGGCAGGTGATTGACGGTATTTCCAGCCTGTGGTGCGTCACCGCCGGCCATAACCGCAAACCCATCAACGAAGCCATCAAAAAGCAGCTCGACACGCTGGACTACGCCACCACTTTCCAGGCCAGTAACGACCAGGCCTTCAAGGCCGCCGAAATGATCGCCGACATGGCACCGGGCGACCTGAACAAGGTGCTGTTTTGCAACTCCGGCTCGGAAGCCGCCGACACCTCGCTGAAAGTGGCGCTGGCCTACCACCGGGCGCGCGGCGAAGGCCACCGCAATGTGTTCATTGGCCGCGAGAGGGGTTACCACGGCGTGGGCTTTGGCGGCATGAGCGTGGGCGGCATTCCGGCCAACCGCAAGGTGTACGGCGCGGCCCTGCTGCCGCGCGTGGACCACCTGCGCTTCATCCATGACCCGGTCAACCATGCCTACATTAACGGCGTCGAGCCTGAGTGGACTGAAGACCTGCTGCTGGAGCTGGAAAACCGCATCTTGCCGTTGCATGACCCGAGCAACGTGGCCGCCGTGATCGTTGAGCCGATATCCGGCAGCGCCGGCTGGTATCTGCCGCCCAAGGGCTACCTGAAGCGGCTGCGCGAGATTTGCGACAAGCACGGTATCTTGCTGATTTTTGACGAAGTGATTACAGGCTTTGGCCGCCTGGGTTGCAATTTTGGTGCCGATTACTACGGCGTCGTGCCGGACATGCTGAACTTTGCCAAAGGCGTGACCAACGGCGTGATTCCGCTGGGCGGCGTGATCTGCACCGACCGCATTTACGACGCCATGATGAAGGGCAGCGCCAACAGCCCCGAGTACGCAGTGGAGTTTTTCCACGGCTACACCTATTCAGGCCACCCGGTGTCCTGCGCTGCGGCCATTGCCACGCTGGAATTGTTCCAGCAGGAAAACCTGTTCGAGCGCGCCGGGCAAATGGGCAAGGTGCTGGGCGATGCGATGCACAGCGGCCTGAAGGGGCTGCCCAACGTCATCGGCATCCGCACGCTGGGGCTGGCCGGAGCGGTCGAGCTGGCGTCGGTGGCGGGCGCGCCGGGCAAGCGCGCCTACGACATCTTCATGGAATGCTTCCACAACGGCGTCATGGTGCGGCCTGCCGGCGAGAACGTGGTGGTTTGCCCGCCGTTTATCGTGGAAAAAGAACACATCGACCGCATCGTCAACGTAGTCGCTGACGCGATTCGCAAGCACGCCTGAGCGGGCGCGCTGCCCGCCGGCTTATTTGGCGGCGGGCAGCAACTCCGCTTTCAGCCCCGCGCAGTAGTCTTTGTCCGGCAAGGCCGGGGTCGGCCAGACGCCGTCAAAAGCGTCAGGCCTGTCGGTGGTCGCACCATCGCCAGCGCGCAGTTGCAGGGATTTGGCCTTCACGTCGGCCCGCAGGTGTTGCGGCACGCCCAGCGTGCGGTCGGCATGGCCGTTGCCGGTCAGCAGCACCACGGTTTTACCGGGCAGCAGCAACTGGTGAAGGGTGTCGGCCATCGTGATGTCCTTGGCGATCTGGATGCGTGTCATCGGCGTGATCTGGCTTTCGGGCAGCAAGTTGCAGTGGCCGATGCGGATGCCTTGCTGCTGCGCCTTCAGCGCCGGGCCGGGAAGTTTCCCGTCAAGCTTGGCGTCGCTCATGCTGGCCGGCATCTGCTCGCGCGGCAGGTTGGCACCCAGCACCGGCACGCCGGCGCGCACTGCCGTCATCACGGCCGGCCCGTAAGCCTTCCAGGGCCAGGCTTTGTTGTCCCATTTCAAGGCGTTGCGGGTCTGCACTTCGGTCGCGTTGGGCTGGAGCTTGGCGGTGCTGACGCCGACTTCTGCCATTTCCAGCGCCACGGCCGCCAGCAAGCCCTGGTTGGCCAGGCTGGAGACGATTTGTTGCTCGATTTCCTGGTGCGCGGCGGCGTCATGTTGTTCGCCCACCAGCAACACATCGGCGGGCAGCAGCGCTTCGAGCCGGGTCGTGGTCTGGACGGATGCGCGGCTGCCAGTTTGCTCAAGGATGGGCAGCTGGGGCCGGCCCGCGCAACCCGCTGTCATCAGCGCAGAAAAGGCCGTCACAAGCAAGGCCAAACGGAAGGAAAGAGGGGGGCGGGAAATGAACAGCATGGCTGGATACTAAAGTAAAGCCTGCCCTGCGGCGGGCCGTTTTCAGACTTTTTAGCGGCAACGCCTGCGGCTGCCCGTCAAGTCCCGTTGGCGCACAGAAGCGCGCCTTGCTCAGTGCAGCGAAATCGGCGTTGTGGCCAGGCCGCTGTAGCTCTCCAGCGTGTCTTCAACTTCCTCTTGCGTCGGCGTGTCTTTGGCCCAGGCGCTCAGGCGCAGCTGGAACATTTCTGCCCACGAGCCATCCAGATACACCTCTTTGCCCGAGCGTTTGTCGACAATTTCAAAGCCGTTGCGGGCCAGTTGGGGAATGGCCGGCACCGGGGCGGATTCTTCAGGTGCATTCGCGTGAATCTGCACCACCACAAAAGATTCCGAGTCGTAAAGCAGTTGCATGGATGTGTCCTTTGACAGGGTAGATGGCCACGATGGCGTCAACTTCAAGAGCGGGCAAGCCTGCAGCCGCCACGGCGGGCGGCGTTCAGGGCCGGGTCAGCGTTTTCAGTTCCTGGTCCACAAAATCGCCATTGGCCTGAGTGATTTTGTTGCGCACCGGCAAATATCCCAGCGCCGGGGCATACCAGATTTCAAGCTTCTGGTCGTATTCATGCCGGGGCTTGCGCGAAAGCTTCAGCGTCGCCAGCTCGCCAAACGGCAGGCTCAGGCGCTCTTCGGCTTCCACCAGAAACATCCAGGTGTCAGCATCGCGCGGCCCGACCGTGCGCAGCGAAATCTGGCTGCCCACGGGAAATGCCGCCGGGTTGCCCGCCAGCATGCCGCCCAGCTGCATGAACACGCTCACCCGGTCTTGCGCGCCCTGCGTCCACGGCAAGGTAGGCGTGTTGGCGCTGAAGCTGATCTGGCCCTTGTCAGGCTCGAAATGGGCCGCCACTTCGGTGCGTGACTTGTCGGTAAACCGGCTGGGCGCCAGGCCCTGGTCGCTGACCTGGCCGGTGCTGCTCAGGGTGCGTGAACCGATGAACAGCGCCTTGACCGTCATGCTGGCGTTGTAGACGCTGCCGGTGTTTTGCCAGGCCAGCTCGCCATTGGCGTGATAGGTCAGCCCCTTGGCGCTGCCGGTCATCTTGTAGTCGAGCTGGACGCTGGCGGGCAACGCCATGGCCGTGACGGGCGTTTGGCTGGCGCCGGGCGGCGGGGCAGCCGCAGCGCTGGCCGGGGCGGTGGCGGCGACTACGGTACTGGCGGCGGGATTGGCCGGTGGTTCTGCTTCTGAAACGGCGGGGGTTTCGGGGTCGCCGGCGGGCGTGGCTGGTGCGCTGTCCAGGTCTGAGGACGAGTCTGGCGCGGCGGCTGGCGCTTCGTCAGTACGATTTTCCGGCACGGCTTCTGCTATGGATTCAATAGCTGGTTGCGCCCGTGCAGCCTGCACAGGAGCCACTTTTTTCTTGAAAACAGGCTTTTTTCGGGTCGGCGCAGCGCGTGGCGTGGGCGCGGCAGGCGGCGCAGCGGTTTCTGGTGGCGTCGTCATCGGCGGCACGGCAATGCTGCGCGTCTCAAACGCCGCAACGCGTGGTGAAACCGGCGCGGTCTGCGGGCCGATGTGGGCCGGTTGCGTTTGCAGCAGCACGGCATGCACCCCCAGCACCCCCAGCGCCAGCACGGCCAAAATGCGCCAGGGCGGCGCAGCGCGTGGCATGGCGGAAGAATTTAAGACAGGTAACGGCATCCGGGCTCAGTCCGGCGTGAACTGACGCATGCGGGACGCTGGCGCTGGCGGGACGGGGAGGGCTGGAGTGTTGATGAGGACGTTGGTTTTCATGAAAGCTAAACACCTGGCCCGCTGGCCGCAACCGCCCGGACGCCCGGTCGATTGACGCTGCGCGCCACGGCACAATCTGTGCCTGTCACCCGGCGCGTGGAGCGTTGCACGCCTGGCCCGGCCATTTACCCAGGATTTTGATGAAACTTGCCACTTACAAAGACGCCTCGCGCGACGGCCAGCTGCTGGTGGTGTCGCGCGATCTTTCGAGCGCTCATTATGCGACGGGCATTGCCAACACACTGCAGCAGGTGCTGGACGACTGGCGCTTCATGTCGCCGCAACTGGCCGACCTGTCCGAGCAGCTCAACAGCGGCAAGGCGCGCCATGCTTTTCCCTTTGAGCCGGCGCGCTGCATGGCCCCGCTGCCACGCGCCTACCAGTGGGCCAGCGGCGGCGCATTCATCAGCCACCTAGAGCGCCTGAACCAGGCCGCTGAAGCCAAATTGCCCAGGAATTTTTATGCCGAGCCGCTGATGCACCAAAGCGCCGGCGGCCATCTGCTCGGCCCGTGCGACGAGGTGGAAGTCGCCAGCGAAGCCTTCGGCACCGACTTTGAAGCCCAGATCGCCGTCATCACCGGCGACCTGCCGATGGGCACCAAGCCCGAAGCCGCGCTTGACGGCATCCGGCTGTTGATGCTGGCCAACCAGGTGGTGCTCCGCCAGCTGATGCCTGATGAACTGGCCAGAGGCGCAGGTTGTCTGCAGAGCCGGCCCCTGGCCGCCTTCAGCCCGGTGGCGGTCACGCTTGACGAAACCGGCGGGGCCTGGCGCGAAGGCCGGCTTGACTTGACCCTGCACACCAGCTGGAACGGCCGCAAGGTCGGCCTGTGCGATGCTGGCAGCGACATGACGTTTCATTTTGGACAGCTGCTGGCGCAGCTGTGCAAAAACCGGCCACTGGGCGCCGGCAGCATCGTCGGTTCGGGCGCAGTCAGCAACGCCGACTGGAGCCGTGGCTACAACTCGATTGCTGAAAAGCGCGCCGTCGAAACCCTGGACAACGGCAAGGCCAGCACGCGTTTCATGAAGTTTGGCGACAGCTTGTGCGTCGAAGCCAAGGGGAAAAACGGGCAGTCGGTGTTTGGCGCTATTGACCAGAAAATCGCTTCGCCGGAATAGACACTGCGTGCCTGTCAAGCCGCGTAGAGCGTTTCAAACGAGCGCAAGCCCTTGATTTCAATCGGATTGCCGAACGGATCGTAAAAAAACATCGTCCACTGCTCGCCCGGCAGGCCTTCAAAGCGCACTTGCGGCGCCAGCACAAAACGCGTGTCGGCTGCCTGCAGGCGCGCCGCCATCGCCTGCCAGTCGGGCAGTTCCAGCACCAGTCCAAAGTGCGGCATGGGCACCAACTGGCTGCCGACATGGCCGGTCGCTTCGGTCTTGAACGGCGTGCCCAGATGCAGCGACAGCTGATGGCCGAAAAAATCAAAATCAACCCAGCTGTCGGTGCTGCGGCCTTCGGTGCAGCCCAGCACGCCGGCATAAAAGCGGCGCGCCTGGTCGAGGTCGGTCACGTTAAAGGCAAAGTGAAACAAGCTTTTCATGCCGCCAGCTTATCAGCCCCGGCACACCGTGTGCGCGGCCTCGCGGGTGTGCCTGCAACTAGCGCCAGTGCGTCAACCGCCTGCTTTTCTTTGTGGACAGAATTGAACTAATTGCTATTTAAATAGTAGCTGGTTGCGAAGTGACAGCAAGCGCTTGAGCCTTGTTTGACGTTAAAAACCGGGTGCTGGCCTGCCTGACGCATCGGCTCGGACACACAAGCCAGGTTGCCGGCAAAAAAACCAGTTGACGCGCTGCGGTCACACTGCACAATTGAAACCGTGCGCAGGGGGCTTTCGCGCCTTTTGTGCCACCGGCAAACGGCTGCCAAAGCCCGTTCCGCCCGATGCAATATTGCACAACCCGCCAGGAGACAAACCCCATGAGCAATCCGAACATTCCGTCCTTCCCCGACTTTGGCAAATTGGTGCCCGGCTTTGACTTTTTGCAAAACCTGACCAAGCAGGCTGGCAGCACCGCGCAAGCCATTCCGCAGTTGCCCAACCTGGCCAACTGGATTGCGCCCACGCTCAACGTCGAAGAACTCGACAAGCGGGTACAGGAATTGAAGGCCGTGCAGTTCTGGCTCGACCAGAACGCCGCCGCGCTCAAGGCCACCATCCAGGCGCTGGAAGTGCAGAAAATGACGCTCGCCACGCTCAAGGGCATGAACTTCAACATGGGCGATGTCGCCAATGCCTTCAAGCTCAAGATCGGCGACAGCATGGCCGGCATGCAGCAGTTCGCCGACCAGGCCAAGACTTTTGCCGGTCTCGAAATTCCCGCATCAACTTTCCAGGCCGAAAAAGCCAAAGCCGCCCCTGAACCTGCTCCTGCCAAGGCCGATGCCGATGCCGATGAAGCGCCCGCCGCCACCGGCCTGGCTGACCCGATGCAGTGGTGGGGCGCGCTGACCCAGCAGTTCCAGACCATTGCCGCCGAAGCCATGAAGGAAGTGGCCAAGACCAGCGCGCTGGACGCCACCAAGAACGTCGCCAGCGACATGGCCAAGGACGCCGTGAAAACCGTCACCGACATGGCCAAAGGCATGGCTGAAAGCGCCACCAAAACCATGACCGACGGCGCCCGCGCAGCCAGCAGCTGGGCCAAGCCTGAAGCCGCCAAACCGTCATCGCGGGCTGCGCCCAAAGCGCCTGCGGCCAAAAAAGCCGCTGTCAAGTCAGCGCCCAAGGCCGCTGCCAAGCCCAAAGCTGCGGCCCGAAAAACCACACGCTGAGCTGCGCGATCAAGCCGGGGCTTACCCCCGCGCCAAACCAATCGTTTAGCCTTGTCGGGTTCATGACTCACCGGCATTCTTTATGAAACTTTTCCCCTACGGCCACGCCACCCATCCGCAATGGCAGATGGCCGCTGGCCTGGTGCTGGCGCAGCTGCGCGGCTACCTGGCCTTGCCAGCGTATGCCGGCGCGCCGACGCTGGCGCTCCTCTACATCACCGACCACTATGCCGACGACGCCCAGGAAATCCTAGACCACCTGAGCGCCGAATTGCCCTTCATCACCGACTGGAGCGGCACGGTCGGCGTGGGCATCGCCTCCAACAACGTTGAATATTTTGACGAGCCGGCGCTGGCCGTCATGCTGTGCGAACTGCCGCATGACCATTACCGCGTGTTTTCTGGTGTTTCGCCGTTGCCGCCGGCCCGCAGCGGTGTGTTCAAGGCGCATACCGCACTCGTTCATGCCGATGCCTCAACCCCTGACGTGGCCGAGCTGATCAGCGAAATGGCCGCGCGCACCGACAGCGGCTATGTCTTTGGCGGCCTGGCGTCGAGCCGGCGCAAAACCGTGCAGTTTTCGCTCAGCGGCCACGGCAACTTGAAGGGGCAGGGCGCGGCTTGCGGCGTCTTCAGCGGCGGCCTGAGCGGCGTGGCGTTTGCGCGCGACGCCACCGGCAGCATGGGCCTGATGTCGCGCGTCACGCAGGGTTGCAGGCCGGTTTCAAAGGCCTATGAAATCACCGCCTGCGACGCCAATGTCGTCACCGAACTCAATGGCCAGCCAGCGCTGAAGGTGATGCTGGCCGACCTGGGCGTGTCGCTGGAGCAACCGCGCGAGGCGCTGGCCAAAGTACGCGCCACGCTGGTCGGGCTGAGCCCCGAGGACGACGCGCTCAATGACCGGCCCATACGGCGTGCGGGCCAGTTCGGCGGCGAAGTCCGGGTGCGCCACCTGATCGGGCTGGACCCTGCGCGCCAGGGCATCGCGATTGCCGAAGTGCCCAGCGTCGGCATGAAGCTGGCTTTTTGCGAACGCAACGCCGAAGCCGCGCGCGCCGACCTGGTGCGCATTTGCGCCGAAATCCGCGAAGAGCTGGAGCCCGAATCGCTCACGCTGGAAGTGGCCAGCGCCCTGAACCTGCCCGAGGAACAGTCCGCGCCGCACCCGGCACGGCGCATTGCCGGCGCCGTTTACGTCAGCTGTTCCGGACGCGGCGGGCCGCATTTTGGCGCGCCCAGCGCAGAAATGCAGATCATCCGGCGCGCCTTGGGCGACGTACCGCTGGTCGGTTTTTTTGCCGGCGGCGAGATCGCCCGCAACCAGCTCTATGGCTATACCGGCGTGTTGACGGTGTTCACGGCGCTGGATTGATGAGCTGCAACACGGGCTGTGCAATAGCTCAGCGCCGCAAGGCCGCAAACGCCTCAAACTCCCAGCCTCGCATCGCCAGCAGCAAGGTGTAGCCTTCGCGGTCTTTGTTGGCCAGCTTCTGGTCGGCCTGGTGCTGCTGGGCAAAGTCTTGTGCCACGCGCTGCATGCGTTCCATGAAAGACGGTGCCAGGCTGCGGCTGATCGCGCCGTGGACCAGCAGCAGGCCTTCGCCCGCGCCGTCGAATCCGCCTGAAAAATAGTCGAGCAGGGCGTTTTCACGAAAGTAATCCATCACCGGGCCGTGCGCGCGCCAGCGAAACGTCTTGGCCAGCTTGAGCCGGTAGCGGTTCAGCGGCTTGAGCTCGATGATGCCGATGCGGTCCAGCTGCACCAGGTAGCCGATGCATTCGGCTTCGCTCAAGCGGTAGCTGCCGGTGATTTGCTCCAGCGTCCACTGCGACAGCACGCAGATGGCGGCCAGCATGAGTTTTTTGTCGGCCACTACGGCTTTTTCCTGCGCTTCGGTCAGTTGGGCCAGCAGCGGCTGCGCGTCGGCGACGCGCCGGGCCAACTCGGCAAAGTCCATTTTCAGCGCGCGGCAAATCGCGTCAATGCGCGACAGCGGCATGTCGCCCTTGGTCAGCATGCGTTTGACGCTTGACTCGGCCATACCCAGGGCCACGGCCAGGTCGGCATACGTCATGCGGGCTGTTTTCAGCTCCTGCTTCAACAGGGTGACAAGGTCGGCGGTGGTGCTCATGGGTATCGATTATCAATACCCGGCGTTTGAAATGGCGCGACTGTGCGGGGCAGCGCCAGAGCGGCCGAAAATTCAGGGCAGAATCCGCATCAGCTTTGAAAGCCCGCGCCCGCCGCCCTGTCCCCGCGCGCCGCTAACACCCCCCAGGAGCCCTAAATGAGCGTTGAGATGTCCCCGCCGCCCGCGTCTGCGCATCCCAACCAGTTCGCCCTGCTCGGGCAGCGCCGCTTTGCGCCTTTTTTCTGGACGCAGTTTGCCGGTGCGGCGAACGACAACCTGTTCAAGTTCGCCTTCACCGTGATGGTCACCTACCAGCTCAGCGTCAGCTGGCTGCCGCCTTCGCTGGCCGGACTGGTGATTGGCGCGCTGTTTATCCTGCCCTTTCTGCTGTTTTCAGCCACCAGCGGGCAGCTCACCGACAAGTTTGAAAAAACCCGGATGATCCGCTTCGTCAAGAACCTCGAAGTGGTGATCATGCTGATTGCCGCCGTGGGCTTTACCAGCGGCAACATCAATGTCCAGGTGCCGGTGTTGCTGGGCTGCACGTTTTTGATGGGGCTGCATTCAACGCTGTTCGGCCCGGTCAAGTTTGCTTATTTGCCGCAGGCGCTAAGCGAGCGTGAGTTGACCGGCGGCAACGGCATGGTCGAGATGGGCACGTTTGTCGCCATCTTGCTGGGCAACATCGTCGGCGGCCTGATGGTCGCCGTGCCCGCTGTGGGGCCGCATTACGTCGCGCTGGCGTGCGTGGCGCTGGCACTGGTGGGCCGGGCTGTAGCGCAGTTCATTCCGCAAGCACCGGCGACCGACCCGGACTTGCAAATCAACTGGAACCCGGTCACGGAAACCTGGCGCAACCTGAAACTGGCGCACGGCAACATCGTGGTGTTTCGCTCCATGCTGGGCATCAGCTGGATGTGGTTTTTTGGTGCGGTGTTTTTGAGCCAGTTCCCGAGCTTTGCCAAGGAAGTGCTCCATGGCGACGAGCATGTCGCTTCGTTGCTGCTGGTGGTGTTTTCCATCGGCATTGCCACCGGCTCGCTGCTGTGCGAGGTGCTGAGCCGGCGCCATGTCGAGATTGGCCTGGTGCCGCTGGGCGCGATTGGCATGAGCGTGTTTGCGGTGGACTTGTACTTTGCCGCGCGCGGCTTGCCGCCGGCTGACCTCATGAGCGTGGGTGTTTTCATGGCCCAGCCGGCGCACTGGCGCGTGATGATTGACCTGGCGCTGCTCAGCCTGTTTGCCGGTTTGTACAGCGTGCCGATGTATGCCTTGATCCAGCTGCGTAGCCAGCCCACGCACCGCGCCCGCATCATTGCCGCCAACAACATTTTGAATGCGCTGTTCATGATCGTCAGCGCCATCCTGGCTGGCGCGCTGCTGAAAGCCGAGTTCAGCATTCCGCAGATTTTCCTGCTGGTCGGGCTGGCCAATGCGGTGGTGGCGTTTTATATCTTCATGCTGGTGCCCGAGTATTTGCTGCGCTTCGTGGCGCTGATGCTGTCGCGCTGCATTTACCGCTTCAGGGTCACGGGCGACGAGAACATTCCGGCGCAGGGCGCGGCGGTGCTGACCTGCAACCACGTCAGCTTCATTGACCCGGTGCTGCTGATGGCGGCCAGCTCGCGGCCCATTTACTTTTTGATGGATCACCGGATTTTCAAGATGCCGGTGCTGGGCTGGCTGTTCCGGCTCGCCAAGGCGATTCCGGTGGCACCGCGCGCCGAAGACCCGGCGGCCTACGAAGCGGCTTTTGAAGCCGCCGCCCAAGTGTTGCGCGATGGCGATTTGCTGGCTATTTTCCCTGAGGGCGGTATCACCCAGAACGGCGAAGTCCAGACCTTCAAGGGCGGCATCATGAAAATCCTCGACAACGCGCAGCGCGACGGCCTGCAAGTGCCGGTGATTCCGATGGCGCTGACCAATTTGTGGGGCTCGTTCTTCAGCCGGGTTGAACGCGTCGATGGCAAGAACGTGGCGATGGTGCGGCCTTTCCGGCGCGGCATGTTCAGCCGCGTGGGGCTGAACGCTGGCACCGCCCTGTCGAGCGCCGAGGTCAGCCCTGCGGTATTGCAGACGCGCGTGGAAGCGCTGATGAAGGCTTGAGGGTATCGTTTTTCGGTACTTTTAGCGGCTTTCCATGAAACTCCAGCCTTATCGGGCCAGGTTTCTGCGCCACTGGGGCACATTCGGATCAGTTTCAGCCGAAACGTTGCCACGGAGAAAAATCTTGAAAACCTTGACTACTCATTTTTTGATAGCTGACTGCGCAGGCAGAACGTGCGCCAGCGGCCTGTTTGGCACTCAATTACCGTCTACAGCCCCATTTGTCAGCGCTTTGGCGAAAGCCAGCCTGCCGATTCGTGCCTGACGCCTGCATTCACTTGACTTGATTACAACTCGTATCATTCATCCACCCTTCCCAGGAGCCGCCATGTCCGCACCGACCAATGACACAAGCCGCACGACGCTGACGCCGCCTGACAGCTTTGCGCTGACGCCGCCCGAAGTGCTGCGCCCGCTCAGTGACGATGTGGCCCGCACGGCGGTGCCGCTGCCGGCCGCCACCCAAGCCGCCGTCGAAGACCAGGTGCAGCGTTTCATGGACGGCCTGCTGTCCGAAGACCTGCAAGGCGATGCCTTCAAGGCCAAGCTGGACAGTGCTTTTGCGCTGGGCCGCGAAGAAATCTCGCTGGCTGCCAGCTTGATGCAGGGGCGGTTCATGCAGCGCAATTTTGTGGGTCTGGAAGACAGTTCGGCCTTCAAGGCGGTGCAGGAAATGCGCGGCCATCTGGACGCGCTCAACCCCGGCAAGGACGGCGACTTGCTGCAGCCGCAAAAGCTGCTCGGCATCATTCCGTTTGGCAACCGGCTGCAGGGCTACTTTCGCAAGTTTCAAAATGCCGGCGAGCAGATGCAAAAAAGCATGCAAAAGCTGTACGCCGCCAGAGACGACATGCAGCGCGATGGGGTCGAGATTGAAGCGACGCGCGGAAAAATGTGGGACGGCATGCAAAAGCTGGCGGCGGCGGCGGCGCTGTTTGCCCAAAGCCTGGATCGCCAACTGGCCACGCGCGTCGAAGGGCTCAAGGCCACCGACCCCGAGCGCGCCCGGGCGCTGGAGCAGGAAGTGCTGTTTTATGTGCGCCAGAATCTGCTGGACATCCTGACGCAGCAATCGGTCTGCACCAACGGCTACCTGGCGCTCGATGTGCTGAAAAAAACCGGCCGCGAGATGATGAACGGCTGCTCACGCGTGGCCACCACCGGCATGAGCGCGCTGGCCGTGGCGCAAACCGTGGCACGCGCCACCGGCAACCAGGTCAAGGTGATGGAGATGCTGACCGGCGTGAACAGCACGATTGAAAACCTGATTGCCGAGACGGGCCGCCAGCTCAACACGCATGTCGAGAAAACCACCCAGTTCGCCAGCAACCCGCTGATCGGTATCGAGAAAATGAAGGAAATGTTTGACCAGACCTTCAAGGCGATGGACGCGATGGACACGTTTCGCAGCAAGATGGTCGAGGTGATGGGGCAGAACAACACCATCTTGCAAGCGCAATTGGCGCGGGCTGACCAGTACATCGACCGGGTGCGCCAGCAAAAAGCGCGCGAAGTGACGCGGCACAGCCTCAGCGGGCCAGTGGCTTTGTGAGCGGGTATTTTTTTAACACAAGGAGACTTTGAAAATGGCAACTCACTACGTAATGCAGCGCGACACCAGCGGCTGGCGCATGCAGGTCTGGGCTTCGTTCATTCTGGCCGTGCTTGCCAGTGGCGGCGGCGTGATGCAGCTGCCCAGTCAGGAGCTGGACCGGGCTTTTCTGGCCATCGGGTTTTTCTTTTGCCTGTTCGCCTCGTTTGCAGCCGCCAAGACGGTGCGCGACAACCGCGACGGGCGGGTCGACACCAACGGCTGGATCATCACCGTCTGGATTGCCTTTGCGGCGGCGGTGTGCCTGACGGGCTGGGGCCTGTGGCGCATGAGCATCGGCGACTGGCAAAAGGGCTATGTGGTGGTGTCCTGGCTGTTCTTGATCAGCAGCACCTTCACGCTGGCCAAGATGATCCGCGACCGTTACGAGGCCGACCTGATGGCGCGCAGCAGCGAAACCGCCATTGAGACGCGGCCAGTCTGAGCAGGCGTTGAACCCGAATTTAGCGGCGCGTTGCCTTGGCTTGCAAAAAACGCTGCTGACGCCGCATCGCTTCGACCGCGCTGGCGCTCAAGCGCTGTGCGCGCTGTTCCAGCCCCGACTGCAGCAGCGCCAGCTGGCTTTGCAGCAGGTCGTTAGCCGACGGGGTTTCGCCAGCCCCCGGCAGCGTGCGCTGCGCTGCGGGCACCTGCAGGTAGGCGCTGAGCGTGTCGGGAATGTAGCGTCGCAGGGATTCGATCACGTACAGCCGGTCGTCCAGCGTGAACTCGCCATCGAGCGGCGCACCATCGAGCGCCAGCGCCACTTGCACGGCAGCCGCCTTGAGCGACACCAGCGCCGCCAGCGCCGACTCGGGCACGGCGGCGGCGGTGGCATCAAAGGCGTCGTCAATGCGGCGCAGCGCTTCGGGCTCGAACGGCGACGGGCCGGCGGATGGCAGCATCGTTTCGTGGGCGGCACGCTGGCTGCGGTGCTGCCACAGCCAGCCAGCGCCGCCCAACGCCGCCAGCGCGGTCGCCAAGGCCAGTCCGGTGCCGGAGCGCAGCAAAATCAGCGCGCAGGCGGCGGCTACGCTGCACACCGTGGCGGCAATCACGCCCGGGTGGAGCTTGGCCTGCGCCGGCGCGACGCCAGAGGTGCCGCGCGCCAGCAGGTCGCTGACCGACGGGCCGAGCAACTGGCGCTGCCGGGCTTTTTGCGCCCGTGCCTTGAGCGACGCATGCACCGGCACCGGCTTGTCCGCTTGCCTGGGCGCGGTACGCTGGTTGACGGGCGCGCTGGCGTAGGCGCGTCGGGCATCGGGTTTGGGTTCGGGCATGGCGTGGCGTGGGTCGGGTTCGGTTCAAGGAGTGGATTATGAAATTGAAAGCGTCGGGCCGTGAAGGATGGCCGCGTCGCCGCCTGCTTGCGCTGACGGCAGGATGCAGGTTTTGATACAGCAGCAGGTGCGGTGACGCGCCATTGTGTGTTTGAATGCGCTATTGAATCAATAGCTGCTTGCGCAAGCGTGACCTGCGCAAGCGGCCTGTTTGATCCTATTTTTCTCGAAATGACAGGGCTGGATTTATTTTTGGCCACACACGGAGTTCCCCATGAGCAAAAGTTTGCGATTGACTGAAAAATGGATGCAGCGCGGCCTGTGGGGGGTGGCGCTGGTGTTCGCCAGCTTTTTGATTGGTCTGGGCGGCACGCTGGTCGGCGACTTGCCGCAGGTGGAAAAGCAGCAGACGGTCGAAGATTTCATGGACAACGCTGCTGCCGAGGCACTGCGCATCAGCATCAAAACCACCGAACGCGCCGAGGAAGACGCCGATGCGGCGCTGGAACAAGCGCAGCTCAAGCGCAGCGCCGCCCAATCCGATTCCGCTGCCGCCCGCGAGACCTTCACCAATTGGCTGGCCACCCGCCGCGCCACGCAACTGTCAGAGCAAGACCCGGAACTGGTCGCACGCACCCGCGCACTGGACGGCCTGAAAGCCAAGGAACGCGCCGCCGGCGTGGCGATTGAAGCGCAGCAGCAAGCCGCCCTCGATGCGCGCCAAAGCACCCAGCGCGAACGGCGCAAGCTGGCTGAAATGGAGCAATCTGCGCAGCAATTGCTCGATGCCGAATACCGCCGCGTCGAACTGCGGGTGTTTTTGTACCGGCTGGCGCTGACGCTGCCCCTGTTGGTGGTGGCCGGATGGTTGTTTGCCAAGAAGCGCAAAAGCACTTACTGGCCGTTTGTCTGGGGCTTCATTTTCTTTGCGCTGTTCGCCTTTTTCGTCGAACTGGTGCCGTACCTGCCAAGCTACGGCGGCTATGTGCGCTATATCGTCGGCATCGTGGTCACCGCCCTGGTCGGCAGGCAGGCGATTCTGGCGCTGAACCGCTACCTGGAAAAGCAAAAAATCGCCGAACAAATGCCCGACGCGCAGCGCCGCGAAGAGCTGAGCTACGACACCGCGCTGACGCGGCTGTCCAAGGGCGTGTGCCCCGGCTGCGAACGCCCGGTCGATTTGAAAAACCCGGAAATCGACTTTTGCCCGCATTGCGGCATTGGCCTGTTTGACCACTGCACCGTTTGCACGACCCGCAAAAGCGCGTTTGCCAAGTTCTGCCATGCCTGCGGCGCAACGGGGGAGCGGCGCAGGCTGCTGCCCGAGACCGTCGCCGCCCCGGCCTGACCCTTGAGGCTTGCCAGCAGGTTTGCGCCGGCCGCGCGAGTGCGCTACCGCACCGGGAACGGCGCGCCTCAGCCATTGCCGTTTGGCGCCTACCCGGCGCGGCCCCAACGACCTACAGCGGCTGCATAAAGCAGACTTACATTGGGATATCTAATTTACAAAGGTTCCCATCATGAAAGCCTATTTGCGCAACCAGGTGGCTGCACTCTTCATCCTTATGCCTGTTGCATCGGCCATGCTGGTCCTGCCCGGCACGGTCATGGCACAGCCTGCGGCCGAACTGCGGTCGCTCCAGGTGACGTCCGACGACGGCCTGAGAGCCGGTGCCGAACTGGAATTCACGGTCGAAGGCACGCCCAGAGGGCAAGCCCAGCTCCGCATTCCCGGCGTTCCACGCAACATCGTGCTGAAGGAAACAGAACGCGGCGAATACACCGGCCGCTACACCATCCGGCGCCAGGACCGGATCTCGCCGACCAACCCGATTCGCGCCACGCTCAAGGTGCGTAACCGCACAGTTGCGTCCAATTACAGCTTCCCCGCCGGCATGGCCAACGCGCAGGCCGGTGCGCCCGTGCCGCCGGCGCCTGCGTTGAAGATCGAGCGCTTCACGGTAGCGCCGATTGACAGGATCGAACCGGGCGCCGAGTTGCGGTTTTCGCTGAACGGCATGCCCGGCGGCACGGCTGAATTCGACATTCCCGGCGTTGTGGAGCATGTGCCGATGCGGGAAGTACGCCCCGGTGTTTACGAAGGCGCCTACACGCTGCGCCGGCTCGACAACCTGACGCCGTCGCGGCCCGCCGTAGCCACGCTGCGGGTCGGCGACCGGTCCGTCAAGACAACCTTGAGCCAGCCGCTGACGGCAGATGCCAAGCCGCCGGTCATCCGCAATATCTCGCCGCGCGATGGCGAGGCCATCGTGGACCGCACCGCCATTTCAGTCTCGGGAACCTTTGACGATGCGGGCGGCGTGGGCGTTGACCCGAAGAGCGTGCGCATCTTGCTGTCGGGTCGAAATGTGACGGCCGACAGTGAAATCACGGCGCAGTTTTTTACTTACCGGGCGGTGATGCAGACCGGCCGCTATACCGTCGATGTCAGCGCCCGTGACCTGGCCGGCAATGCCGTGCGCAAGACCTGGGGTTTTGATGTGGTGATTCCCGTGGGCGCCGCACCAACGACGGTGCCGCTGCAGGTGACCAGCCATGCCAACAACGCCGTGGTTGACGGCCGCACAACGCTGGTGCGTGGCCGGACAGCGCCGGGCGCAGTGGTGGACGTGCAGGTCACCGCCGTGGCGGCGCTGGCGGGCCTGTTCGGTGTGACCCAGGATGTGCTGACAGAAAAAGTCCAGGCCGACGCCAATGGCGACTTCTCCTTTAGCATCGCGCCGCAGCTCCCGTTGCCGGGCGCGCGCTACGAAGTGACGCTGGTGTCGCACAAGGCCAACCTGAAGGCCGAGACCCGGCTGGTGCTGTTCCAGAAGCAGGGCTGATGCCTGTTTGTTGATGAAACAGGCCCCTTGCGCAATGGGGGCGGGCGCAAAGCGCTATTTATTTGATAGTGAGCTCAGCGTTGAAAACCAGCCCGCTCACACCATCGCTCCGGGGTCAATCCTGCTGCGGCGAACACATCAGGCGGGCCTTGCGAGGTTCTGTTTTGAAAGCCGGCTCAGACCGGGCGGCCAAAAAACGGATAGCTCGGGTCGTTGAAACCCGGTGTGGACGAATGGCCGGGCACCACCAGGCTGTTGATGAAGGTTTCGTCCTCGGCATCCAGCACCAAATCCAGCGCGCCATACACGTCTTCCAGATGCGAGAGCGTGCGCGGCCCGACGATGACCGCGCTGACCAGCGGATTGGCCAGCACCCAGGCGGCGGCAAACTGTCCGGGCACCCAGCCTTTGTCTTCGCAACGCGCCTTGATCTGCTGTGCAATTACCAGCGACTCTTCCCGGAATTCGGTTTCCAGAATGCGCTTGTCGCCGCTGCCGGCCCGGGTGCCTTCGGCGGGCGGCTGGCCGGGTGGATATTTGCCGGTCAGTACGCCACGCGCCAGCGGACTGTACGGGACCACGCCCAGGCCATAGTGGCCGCAAGCCGGCAGGATTTCAATTTCCGGCTCGCGGTTGAGCAAGTTGTAATACGGCTGGCAAACCACGGGCGGCGGCACGCCGGCTTTTTCGCACAAACGCACCACTTCGGCGATACGCCAGCCGCGAAAGTTGGACAGGCCGAAGCTGCGAATCTTGCCCGCACGGATCAGGTCGCCGAGCGCCTGCACGGCTTCTTCCAGGTTTTCGCCGGCGTAGTCGCGGTGCAGGTAAAGAATGTCGAGAAAGTCGGTTTGCAGCCGCTCCAAAATGGCGTCGGTCTGCTGAATCAGCCAGCGGCGCGAATAGTGGCTTTCGTTCGGCGCATCGCTGACCGGATTGCCCAGCTTGCTGGCCAGCACCCAGTCATGGCGCTGGCCCTTGAGCAGCTCGCCGACATCGCGCTCGGACTGGCCGTGGTTGTAGACGTCGGCCGTGTCGATGAAATTGAGCCCGTGCGCCTTGGCCGACGCCACGATATTGGCCGCTTCTGCCGACGGGGTTTGCTTGCCAAACATCATGGTGCCCAGGCACAGGGCGGACACCTTCAGGTTGCTTTTTCCGAGACGGCGGTAGTGCATGGGTTCAGTTCCTTGTTAAAAAACGGAGAGGCCCGGCCTGCGGTGTTGAGCAGCAAACCCTGTCAGGGGGCCAGCGGCTCGACCAGGTATTCCTTGGCGTACCAGTAGGTTTCAGGCGTTTTCAGGGCGGCCATGAAGCCGTCGTTTTCGTCCTGGCGCGAACGCAAGTCCCAGCGCTCGTCAATGATGCGGCAGGCGGTGCACGGTTTTTGCCCGATGCGCCGCTGCACCAGCACATAGCGGCTGGTCTTGAACAGGCCTTCGACATCGGCAAAATCGACCGGCTGGGCGGCAAAATAATCGACGATTTTTGCGCCCGGAATGATGAAGGTATAGCGCTCGAAGTGGCCGTTGAAGTTGCTTGGCACCTGCACCGTCTGGCCTTGAAGCAGCGCGTTGGTTTCAGGCTTGAAGCGTCCCAGTTCGCCATTGAAGGGATTCGTCACCCACGCCAGCGCCAGCAGCACGCTGAAACCGGCCAGCGCGGCCACCGGACGAGTCCAGCTTTTCTTGAAGATGCCAGCCAGGCAGGCCAGGGCTGAGGCCGCCACGAACACCCAGAACAGCGGCGACAAAATCCACGGGTCTTGCGTT
Organism: Polaromonas sp. CG_9.5; assembly: GCF_035984465.1. Taxonomy (NCBI): domain Bacteria; kingdom Pseudomonadati; phylum Pseudomonadota; class Betaproteobacteria; order Burkholderiales; family Comamonadaceae; genus Polaromonas; species Polaromonas sp. CG_9.5. The sequence continues at coordinate 125,978 of NZ_JAXCHR010000002.1, read as the reverse complement.
GCCCGCACTGCGCCGTAGCCAATAAGGCCCATCGACAGCACACCGATCATGCAGACCGCCAGCGTCAGGCTGAACCAGATGCGGCCAATGCGGTGCCAGTACAGCGCCATCAGCACCGCCAGCGCCGGCATGGCCGGAATCAAATAGCGCGTTGAGCGCTGGGTCGGCAGCATAAACACCAGCGCCAGCGCCAGCAACCACAGCCACATGATTTTTTCGGCATCGCTAATGGTTTGCGCCGTGCCCCGGCGCTGCCGATAGCCACGCCAGGCGGCCACAAAGCAGCCGATGGACAGCGGCAGCAGGAACAGCGCATTGGAAAAGTAGCCGGTCAGGATCACCACAATCCCGCCGCCGCCAAAAGCGCTCTTGAAGTAGCCTTTGGATGAGTTCATCTTGCCGGCGTTCTCGCCAACGACAAACTCGCGCCAGACTTCGCCCGGCTGCGGGTCGAGGGCAAACCACAGGCCAAAAATCGCCAGACCCAGTGCGCAGATGACGGCGACCTTGACGCCGTCAGACACGATGCCGGGCCGGAAAAGCTTCCACGGTGCCCTGTGCGCGCCCACGGTCTGGTAGCACAGCACCAGTCCAAAACCGACCGGCACCACCATCACGAATGATTTGTACAGGCAGCCGATACCCAGCGCCACGCCGGCGATCAGCGGGAACTTCCAGCGTGACGCCAGCAGTTGGGCCGGCGACCAGGCGATGGCGAAAAATACACCGAACAGCCAGAAGGTTTCAGCCGCGCTGGTCAGGAAAGGCCGGCCATAGCGGTAGGTGGTGAAAAAAGACAGGTAAACCAGCGCCGCAATGGCCCCCAGCGTGATGGCGTGGCGGCTGCGCTGCGCTGGCGTAGTGGCGTCGGTGAAGGGCGTTTCGGTGGAGTCGCGAACCGTCTTCCACGTCAGCAGCCCGACCATCAGGGTAATGCCCCAGGTGTAGAACAGGCTGGGCAGGCGCAGGTTGAGCAGCGTCCAGTGCTCGCCCCAGCCGCCGGCCACGATGGCCTGCCAGAACAGCAGCGGCGGCTTGGTGTTGCGCATGAAGTCCCAGGCGCTGAGCAGCGGCAGCCAGTGGCCGCTGGCGGCGGTCAGGCGGGCGATGTTGGCATACACCAGCTCGTCGCCGTTGCGCGGAATATGGTCGCCGCCCAGGCCAAACAAATAGGCCAGCGCTACGGCAATTGCCAGGCCGACCCAGACGAGGTGAAAGGGAATACGGGAAGCGGGCGGTTTTTCAGGGCTTGTCATGGGCATGGGCGGGCGGCGGTGCGCCGGGGTTCGGGTTGCCGTCAGCCGGAATTTTCTCGCGCTTGCGGCGAAAGGTCAGCTTGTCATTGGCAACAAAATTCACCACGCTGGACAGCACGATGGCAATCACGTTGGCAAAGAGGTAATGCAGGTACAGCGCCAGCCATTTGGTCAGCAGCGACTGGATGACGATGGACAGCGCGGCCGCCATCACATACTTGGCAAACAGCCGCAGCGCCGGCTGGGGCGCGCTGCGCGTGCGGTCGCGCCACGTCAGGCGGCGGTTCCAATAGAAATTGCTGATCGTCGCCAGGGTGATGGCCAGTGCAATCGAATAATTCAGCCGCGTATGGAAGTCGGCAATGTTTTTCAGCAGATGCTCTTGCGCCAGGTAGAGCACAACGATGTTGATGACCGTGCCACTGGCGCCGACCAGGCCGAACTTGATGAAGCGCCAGCGCAGCATGGACTGAAAGCGCGGCGGTAGCAGGCTGATCAAGGCCTCGGCAAAATTTCGGAGGGTTGACATCAGGCGGCTGTGTTCAGGGCGCGGCCAGGCATTCACGCGCCTTGGCCAGCACGTCGGCAGGTGCGATGACCTTCAGACACTGGTTGTCGCCATCGCAATATGAGGTGCGGTGGTTGTAAGCCGTCAGGCAGGGCGAGCACGGCCACTGGCTGTAAAACGAGTGGCATTTGGGCGTGAGCGGCGCGTACAGGCCCGGCGTTTCGGGGCCAAACAGCATCAGCGTCCAGATGGGCGTCAGCGCGGCGAACTGGCCGGGGCCGCCGTCGTTGGTGACCAGCAGCCGCGCCACATGGAACAGCGCCAGCAGTTCGGAAATCGAGCGCGTGTAGCCCGTCAGGTCAATCACCGGGCTTTGCGGGAACGCCGCCTGCACATTGGCCACCAGTTGCCGGGCCAGCGCCTGGTCGTCCTTCAGGCCAATCACCGCCACGGCGCAGCCGTCGGCGACCAGACCTTCGCACAGCGCGGTGTACGACGCCAGCGGCCAGGCACGAATCGGCAAGATGCCGCCGCCGGGGTAGACCAGCACCAGCGGCTTGCCGGCGATGGCCGGGAAATCCTGCACCAGCCGGGTTTGAATGCCCTGGATCAGCGCGCCGTCAAGCTGCACATGCGGCGGCGGCTTGGGGCTGGCCACGACGGCCAGTTTCGACTTGGGCACGGCGGTCGAATCAATGGCCCGCGCCAGCGTCAAAAACTGCGCGCTGATGTGGTGATACGGGTTGTAAGGCACGGGCCGGTTGATGTGCGAACCCCGGTACAGGCCTTCTTGCGTGTGCCGGTGAAACCCCACCCGCACCGCCGCGCCGCTGGCATACGACAGCAGGCTGCTGATGCGCGAGAACAGTTCGCAGTCAATCGCCACATCGACATTCGCACGTCGCAATTCGCCAATCGCTTTCGCTAGGCTGGACAGCAGCGAAGTCAAGGAGCGGTCATCGACCGTGTGCACGTTGGCCGGATCCATGACCTGCATCAGGTCGAGGATTTCACGGTTTTTGCGAAACAGCAGCGCGTGCAGCGGTGCGTCGGGGTAGCGCGCTTTCAGCCGCGCGAACATGTCATTCGCCAGCACTAGGCTGCCCATTTCGGACAGCAAAATCACGACGATGGCGCGCGGCACTTTGTCGCTGGCCTCTGCCGGACGCAAGCGGCGCATGACCGCATCGACTGCCGAAACCGCCGCGCACAGCGGAATGCCGGCCCAGCGGTCGATGAAGCGCTGCAGGTCAATGTTCACGCGTCAGACCCCGCGCTGCCGGTCGGCCTTGAACTGCACCACGAATTCGCCAAAGCGGCCCGCGTCCAGTGCGTCGCGCACTTCCTGCATCAGGTTCAGGTAGTAATGCAGGTTGTGGATGCTCGACAGCATGGGGCCGAGCATTTCGCCGCAGCGGTCCAGGTGGTGCATGTAGGCACGCGAGAAGTTGCGGCAGGTGTAGCAAGTGCAGGTGCTGTCGACCGGGGCTTCTTCGTTTTTGTAGCGGGCGTTGCGGATTTTCAGGTCGCCAAAGCGGGTGAACATGTGGCCGTTGCGCGCGTTGCGGGTCGGCATCACGCAGTCGAACATGTCAACGCCAGCCGCCACCCCGTCAACCAGGTCTTCCGGCGTGCCGACGCCCATCAAATAGCGCGGCTTGTCGGCCGGCAGGCGGTGCGGCGTGTGCGCCATGATGCGCAGCATTTCTTCCTTGGGCTCGCCCACGCTGACGCCGCCGACGGCATAACCGGGGAAATCCATATCGACCAGCGCATCGAGCGACTCCTGGCGCAGGTTTTCGAACATGCCGCCCTGCACGATGCCAAACAGCGCGTTGGGGTTCTCCAGCTTGTCGAATTCAGTCTCGCAGCGCTTGGCCCAACGCCGGCTCAGTTCCATCGACAAACGCGCTTCGCTTTCGGTGGTGATGTGGCCCTTAGTGTCGTAGGGCGTGCATTCGTCGAACTGCATCACGATGTCGCTGTTGAGCAGGGTCTGGATCTGCATCGAGATTTCGGGTGTCAAAAACAGCTTGTCGCCGTTGACGGGCGACGCAAACTTCACGCCTTCTTCTGAAATCTTGCGCATCTCGCCGAGTGACCAGACCTGGAAACCGCCGCTGTCGGTCAGGATGGGTTTGTGCCAGCTTTCAAACTTGTGCAGGCCGCCAAACTGCTTCACCACGTCCAGCCCCGGACGCATCCAGAGGTGAAAGGTGTTGCCCAGAATGATCTGCGCGTGCATGTCATGGAGGGACTGCGGGGTGACGCCCTTGACGGTGCCATAGGTGCCGACGGGCATGAAGATTGGCGTCTGCACCACGCCGTGGTTCAGGGTCAGGGTGCCGCGTCGGGCATACGAGCCGAGGTAAGCGCCGCCTTCGTCAGCAGTGGCCGGATCGGTTTTCAGAACTTCAAAATTTAGCATGCGCTTGCGGTGTTGGGAGTAGGGCACTGGCGCGCGACATTCATTTGTCGCGGCCCAGTACCAGTAGGGTGTGGTTGCGGTCTTCCAGTACAAACAGGCGTCCGGTGCTGTCCAGCGTCAAGCCGGTGGGTGCGCCTTGCGGGCGAATGCCGGGTTGGGCCGACCAGTTTCCCAGAATTTGCGTACCTTTGCCCTTGATTTTGCCAGTTGTGTCAAGCGCAAAGGCCATCACGCGCTGCGCGCCCGCGCGGTGGCCGTGCCAGGCCACCAGCAATTGCCCGGCCCAGGGCTGTGGCAAAGCGCCGGGGGCCACCAGCATCTGCAGCGGTGCGATGTGCGCCGGCCAGAGCAGGGCGGGGGCGCGGGTGCGCTGGCAGTCAACGCGTTTTTCATAGCCGCGTGCGGCCTGGCGGTTTTCCAGGCAATACGGCCAGCCGTAGTTGCCGCCCGCCTGCAGCCGGTTGAATTCTTCGCGCGGCGTATTGGCTTGCGGGTAGTCCACCGAGTTTTCGCCTTGCAGCACCACCTCAGGCAGACCGGGCGGTCGGTATACCGTCAGCGCCAGCGAGTTGCGCAGTCCGGTGGCAAACGGCTTGAGCGATTGAAGCTGCCAGTCAGGCCCGCCCAGAACGGCTTCGTAAACCGCAGCGCGGGGCTGCGGCCCGACCACTTCGGGGCAGGGAAAGGGTTGCTGCTGGGCCTCGTTGCGGCAGCTGTCCGAAAAGGAGCCCACATTGATGTACAGCCGGCCCCCGCTGCCAAAAGCCAGCTCCTTGAGCGGATGGGCGCCGTCGCCCGGCAAGCCGGTGACCACGTTCTCGGGGGCAAAGCGGTCAACGGCAGTGCGCCAGATGCGCGTGGCTTCGCCGATATAGACTTTTTTGTCAGGGCCGATGGCCAGGCCCAGCGGGCGGTCCAGCTTGCTGGCCAGCACCTTGACGGTGACTGCTCCCGGCGCGATGTGCAGTTCGAGCAGCCGCCCCCGGCCCGCATCCCAGCCGCCCATGTCCACCAGCCAGAACCGGCCGGGCGCGACTTCCAGCATGCGGCGCGGTAATTTCAGCCCTTGCCGCTCGTCGGCCACCAGTCCGGTGCAATACCCTGCAGGCGCTTTGACCTGTACTTTGGGAAACCCTTCACACAGGCCGCCGGTTTTGTAGCCCGCTGCCTGCGCCAGCCCTGCGAATCCGCAGGCCATGCCCAGCAGCAGGCGAACAAAAAATCCGCTGGTCATGCGCTGGGCGGTGTGGCGGTGCGCTGGAGCAACATGGCGTCGCCATAGCTGAAAAAGCGGTATTGCTGGTCAATCGCATGCTGGTAGAGCGCCATGATGTGTTCATAGCCGGAAAACGCGCTGACCAGCATCATCAGCGTGCTTTTGGGCAGGTGGAAGTTGGTCAGCAGCAAATCGACCACCTGGAACTCAAAGCCCGGCGTAATGAAGATGTTGGTGTCATCGCAGCCGGGTCCGAATTGGGCGCTTGACTCCAGCGCCCGCACGGTGGTTGTGCCCACCGCCACTACGCGCCCGCCACGGGCCTTGCAGGCGGCAATGGCTTCGTGCGTGGCTTGCGGTACGTCAAAACGCTCGAAATGCATGACGTGATCGGCAATCTGTTCGGTCTTGACCGGCTGGAACGTGCCCGCGCCGACATGCAGCGTGACGCTGGCGCGCGCAATGCCGCGTGCTGCCAGTTTCTCCAGAATGGCTTCATCAAAATGCAGCGCGGCGGTCGGTGCGGCCACGGCACCGGGGTTTTTGGCGAAGACCGTCTGGTAGCGCTGTTCGTCGTCCGCCGAATCGGTGTGGGTGATGTAAGGCGGCAGCGGCACATGGCCGTGCTGCGCCATCAGCGCATACGGGTCGCTGCTGAGCCTGAATTGGTAGAGCGGGCCGTGCGCTTCAGGCCAGCGGCCCAGCAGCGTGGCGGTAAAGCCGCCGTCCATTTGCAGCACCGCGCCGGGCAGCGGCTTTTTGCTGACTTTCATGTGTGCAGCGACTTCGTGGCCGGCGTCTGAATGGGGCGACAACACGCGCTCAATCAGCAAATCCAGCTTGCCGCCGCTGGCTTTTTGACCGAACAGCCGCGCCTTGACGACTTTGGTGTCATTGAACACCAGCAGGTCGCCCGGCTCAAGCAAATCGGGCAGGTCGGCAAAGCGACGGTCGACCAGCGTACTGACCCGGCCATCGAGCAGACGGGACGCGCTGCGCTCGGCAGCCGGGTGTTGGGCAATCAGCGCTTCGGGCAGCTCAAAGTCGAAGTCGCTCAGGGTAAAGGCGCGCGAGTCGCCAGATAAAGACGTGGGCATAGGGCTTGAGGGGCGGACTTGCCCCGTACCAAGTGAAGTAAAAGTTCAGGATTGTCGCAGCCCTTGGCGATATTTTTCAGGTTTGCAGCCGTAGCCCGGCTGGCCGCTGGCTGGCGCGTTCTATGAGGCTGCCGCTGAAAGCGCCCGAAACGCTGCGTGATGGGTGGCGCGGGCAGCGGCTGGAGTGGTTCAGTCGCAGTGATTTCGCCAGCCGCACACAGCGGGCAAAATCAGCGCATGACCACCCCGAGCGCGCCACCTCCGAACAAGCCTTTAAGCGTCCCCGCCAAAGCCATGCGCAAGCTCGGGCTTGACCGCGACATCGACCTGGCCCTGCACCTGCCGCTGCGCTACGAGGACGAAACCCGCATCGTGCGGCTGGTGAACGCGCGTGATGGCGAAGTGGTGCAGTTTGAAGGCGAGGTCGTGTACAGCGAAATATCGATTCGCTCACGGCGTCAGTTGCTGGTCACGGTCGATGACGGCAGCGACACCTGCGTGCTGCGCTTTCTCAACTTCTACCCATCACACCAGAAAACGCTCAGTGTCGGCGCGCGGGTGCGGGTGCGCGGCGAGTTGCGCGGCGGCTTTCTGGGCCGCGAGATGATGCATCCGCATTTCAAGCTGGCCGGTGGCGAATTGCCCGGTGCCTTGACGCCGGTCTATCCGACTTCCGCCGGCTTGCCGCAGGTGTATTTGCGCAAGGCGGTGCTGAGCGGCCTGGCGCGTGCTGACCTCAGTGAGACCATTCCAGCACCGTTTTTAAGCCAAAACATGCCGCAGCGCATGTCCAGCCTGCGCGAGGCGCTACAGTTTTTGCACCATCCCACGCCCGATGTGGCGCTGCAAACGCTGGAAGACCGCAGCCATCCGGCCTGGCAGCGCCTGAAGGCCGAGGAATTGCTGGCGCAGCAAATCTCGCAGCTGCAGGCCCGGCGCGTGCGGGCGGCCATGCGTGCGCCGGCGCTGAAGGGGTCGGTGTTGCGGGGTGCGCAGCAGCCCTCGCTGCATGCACAACTGCTGGAAAGCCTGCCTTTCAAGTTGACTGCGGCCCAGCAGCGCGTCGGCACGGAAATTGACGCCGACCTGGTCAAAAACGTGCCCATGCACCGCTTGCTGCAGGGCGATGTCGGCGCGGGCAAAACCGTGGTGGCGGCGCTGGCAGCAAGCCGCTGCATTGACGCGGGCTGGCAATGCGCGCTGATGGCGCCGACCGAAATCCTGGCCGATCAGCATTTTCGCAAGCTGCTGAGCTGGCTGGAACCGCTGGGCATCAAGACGGCCTGGCTGACCGGCAGCCAAAAACCCAAGATGCGGCGCGAAATGCTGGCGCTGATTGAAAGCGGCGAAGCCGGGCTGGTGATTGGCACGCACGCCGTGATCCAGGACAAGGTGAAATTCAAGAATCTGGCGCTCACCATCATCGACGAGCAGCACCGTTTCGGCGTCGCTCAGCGGCTGGCGCTGCGCAGCAAGATGACCGACGACGGCCAGGAGCCGCATCTGCTCATGATGACCGCCACGCCGATTCCGCGCACGCTGGCGATGAGCTACTACGCCGACTTGGACGTGTCCACGCTCGACGAGCTGCCGCCCGGCCGCACGCCCATCGTCACCAAGGTCGTCAACGATGCGCGGCGCGACGAGGTCGTCGCGCGCATTCAGGCGCAGATTGCCGAAGGCCGGCAGATTTACTGGGTCTGCCCGCTGATTGAGGAAAGCGAGTCCATCGACCTGGTCAACGCCACCCAGACGCATGAAGACTTGAGCGCAGCATTGCCCGGCGTGGGCGTCGGCTTGCTGCATTCGCGCATGCCGGTGGCCGAGAAAAAGGCCGTGATGAGCCTGTTTACTGACGGCGTGATGGCCGTGCTGGTCAGCACCACGGTGATTGAAGTCGGCGTCGATGTGCCGAATGCGTCGCTGATGGTGATCGAGCATGCCGAGCGGTTCGGCCTTTCGCAATTGCACCAGCTGCGCGGCCGGGTCGGGCGCGGCGCAGCGGCATCGGCCTGCGTGCTGCTGTATTCGACCGGCGACGCGCCCCGGCTGGGCGAGGTGGCGCGGGCGCGGCTCAAAGCAATGGTCGAAACCAACGATGGCTTTGAAATTGCCCGGCGCGACCTGGAGATTCGCGGACCGGGTGAATTTTTGGGGGCACGGCAATCAGGGGCGGCGATGCTGCGCTTTGCCGATCTGGAAACCGATGCCGCACTGCTGGCCTGGGCGCGGGAAGTGGCGCCGCTGATACTGAACCAGTATCCCGAGCTGGCTGAGCGGCATGTGCTGCGCTGGATGGGCAGCAAGGCTGAGTTTTTGAAGGCTTGAGGTGTGACGCTTACCTGAGAATTAACGGGCTGCTATTCCAGAGTGAAAGACATGCTAAAGGCCATCCCAATCGGAATGAATGGGCTCTCTGGTGCGAGGATCCAGTACGTTGACTTCTTCAAGGGTATAGCTCATGCGGCCATAGTTGCAAGGCGCACAAGTGACGATGAGATTGCTCAGATCGTTATCGCCTCCTCTGGCGTGCGGTATGACATGGTCGTACTGAGCCCAAATTGTTTGAAAGGCTGCATGTTGCGTATCGTGTGTTCTGCCCCATATCGCCAAGTCAGGGTACGCAGACACAAACCACTGGCGGACTTCTTTTCGCATGACGGGTATGCCGCAAAATCTGCAGTGATAGCCGTCTCTTTGGTGCAACTGACGTCTTTGGGCTAACGTCGGCACGCGAACAATCTTACGTTCGCTTCTTGATACATAAGGCTCGGCGCTGGGAGTTCCACGGTACTGGATATATGGGCTGCTTTTGCCCCATAGCGAATTGGACCACTCTCTGATTTTCTCCATGTTTGCCAAGCGGATTAGGTGCTCAGCACGCATGCCATCGCCACGTTGATGTGCTGAAACAGCCTCTGCCAGCATGAGTGCGGCTTGATCAATCTCGGGAATTGGTTCGCGAAGACAGTGGCGGCGTATATGTACTGAAGTTGGTTTTTTATTGATCATCTGCGTCATTTCTCTACCGAACGGCAACCGCTCAAGTCAACCCTCAGCAAAACTCCACCGACAAATGCTCAAACGTCGCCTGCGGCATAACGGTGCGGCCATTCTTGATAAATTCCACCAGGCCATAGGCCGCCATCGTGTGCAGCGAACGCGACACATCGGGGGCGTGCTTGCCGACCACTTGGGCCAGCGCATCCATGGAGTCTGGCCGCTGCTCGCGAACCGCTTTCAGCAAGGCCATGTTTTCGTCCGACAAAACCCGCGCCATGGCGGCCACCGAGGGGAACCAGACATGCGGTTCATCGTCGCCGCGCTGGCGCGTCCCGGCGGCAATCGCCAAAGACCGTGCCCGCTGTTCTTGCACGGTGGCAATACCCACTTTCAATACCTTGTTCATGGTGATACCTCTTTCAAAACCCGATCAACCTCGGCATAAAAGTCACTGATCAACTGGTAGGCCGTGTTGAACTCGTAAGCGACGCCGCTGTCTGCGACGCTGCGGTGCCGGTGATCGTAGGGATACTGTTTGCCGACATGCAAAAAGCGTGACCCGGCCGGCTTGATTCCGCCGTGAGCGTTGTCAAATCCCATAAGGCGTTCACCGCCTGGCGCATGCAAGGTCAAACTGTATTTGATGCCATGCGGTCTTTCGGCTGTCATGGGGACACGGGCAATATCCATCTTGACCCAGTAACCTTCGTCGTTTTGAAATTCAATATTGCCATCCAGGCCAAGCAGATAATCCAGTCCCTTTTCTTTCGACGCTTGTGAATTCATGGGGAAGACTATCACGGATCGATATGCTTGGCCCAGCCCGAAAACCCGCACAATCCCCCCATGACGCTGACTGAACTAAAATATATCGTGGCCGTGGCCCGCGAAAAGCATTTCGGCCGGGGCGCTGAAGCCTGCCATGTCTCGCAGCCGACGCTCAGCGTGGCGGTCAAGAAGCTGGAAGAAGAACTCCAGGTCAAGCTGTTCGAGCGCAATGCCAACGAAATCACCATCACGCCGCTGGGCGAGGAAATCGTTCGGCAGGCGCAAAGCGTGCTGGAGCAGGCCGAAAGCATCCGCGAGATTGCGCGGCGCGGCAAGGACCCGCTGGCCGGCAGCCTGCGGCTGGGCGTGATCTACACCATTGGCCCCTATTTGCTGCCCGACCTGGTGCGCCAGAACATCGAAAAAACGCCGCAGATGCCTTTGGTGTTGCAGGAAAATTTCACCGTCAAGCTGCTGGAAGAACTGCGCACTGGCGAGATTGATTGCGCGATTCTGGCCGAGCCGTTTCCCGACAGCAACCTGGCGATTGCGCCGCTGTACGACGAGCCTTTCATGGCCGCCGTGCCGAGCAGCCATGCGCTGGCGGCGCGCACCAGCGTGACGGCCGAGGAATTGAAAAAGGAAACGCTGCTGCTGCTGGGCACCGGCCACTGCTTTCGCGACCATGTGCTGGAGGTGTGCCCGGAATTTGCGCGGTTTTCCAGCAGCGCCGAGGGCATCAACAAGAGCTTTGAAGGCTCGTCGCTGGAAACCATCAAGCACATGGTGGCTGCCGGCATGGGCATCACCTTGGTGCCGCGCCTGGGTGTACCCAAGGAAGCGCTGGCGCTCAGCGGCCAGGACATGTCCGCAAACCAGCCTTCGTATATCCGCTATTTGCCGTTTGAAGGCCATGTACCGACGCGGCGTGTGGTGCTGGCCTGGCGCCGCAGTTTTACCCGCTACGAAGCGATTGCCGCATTGCGCAATGCGATTTATGCGTGTGAGTTGCCGGGCGTGATCCGCCTGTCTTGAAGGGCGCGCCTGCGCACAAGCTATTGCGCGCATAGACACTGACTGTTGCCAAGTTGATGTCGATTGCGTATGGTTATCGGTCTTTCATTGATTTTTAAAGGAAAAAATTATGGCCAAATCTCCCGCTAAAACCATTGCCAGCACAGCCGTTCGAGGCGCGCCGGCGATCAACATCGGCATCAGCGACAAAGACCGCGCCGCCATCGCGCAGGGCCTGAGCCGCTTGCTGGCCGACACCTACACGCTGTACCTGACGACGCACAATTTCCACTGGAACGTGACCGGGCCGATGTTCAACACGCTGCACACCATGTTCATGACGCAGTACACCGAACTGTGGAATGCGGTGGACCCGGTGGCCGAACGTATCCGCTCGCTGGGCCATCCGGCACCGGGCTCGTATGCGCAGTTCAGCAAGCTGGCCACGGTGCCCGATGCCCCGGTCACGCAGCCCAAGGCGATGGAAATGGTGCGCATTCTGGTGCAGGGCCATGAAGCCGTGGCCCGCACCGCGCGCGAGTTGTTCCCGATGGCCGACAAGGCCAGCGACGAGCCGACCGCCGACCTGCTGACCCAGCGCATGACGGTGCATGAGCAAACCGCGTGGATGCTGCGCTCGCTGCTGGAAGAGTAAAAAGTTGTCGGCTTCCTTTCCAGCGACGGCTGGCGGCAAGCCCGGCAAGCTGTCGCTGTATTTGCAGCTTATTCGCTGGAACCGGCCGGCGGGCTGGCTGCTGTTGCTGTGGCCGACGCTGTCGGCGCTGTGGGTGGCGTCGCACGGCTTTCCGGGCTGGCACCTGGTCACTGTGTTCACGCTGGGAACGTTTTTGATGCGCAGCGCGGGCTGCTGCATCAACGACGTGGCTGACCGCGAGTTTGACCGGCATGTCAAGCGCACGGCGCAGCGGCCAGTCACGACGGGTGCGCTGTCTGTAAAGGAAGCGCTGGCGCTGGGCGCGGTGCTGGCGCTGCTGGCGTTTGGCCTGGTGCTCACCACCAATGCCGCTGCGATTGCGTGGTCATTCGCCGCGCTGGCCGTCACGCTGGCCTACCCGTATGCCAAGCGCTATGTGGCGATGCCGCAGGCGGTGCTGGGCGTGGCGTTCAGCTTCGGCATTCCGATGGCGTTTGCCGCCGTGCAGTCGCGCGTGCCGGCTTTGGCCTGGGTGTTGCTGCTGGGCAACCTGTTCTGGGTGATTGCCTACGACACCGAATACGCCATGGTCGATCGGGACGATGACCTCAAAATCGGTATGAAAACCTCGGCCATCACGCTGGGCCGGTTTGATGTGGCCGGCGTCATGCTAAGTTATCTGATTTTTATATCAATATGGGCTGTTGCGCTTTATACGTATGCGCAGTCAGCTATCTTTAGCATAGCGATTGGCCTGGCGTTGTTACAAGCCATGTGGCACGGCTGGCTGATCCGCAAGCGTGAACGCGACGATTGCTTCAAGGCGTTTCGCTTGAACCACTGGCTCGGGTTTACGGTGTTTGCCGGCATTGCGCTGTCGTACTGGGGTCACTGAGGCTGTGGGGCTGGACTGGTCTGCCTGTTGCATCAATTTCGCCCGTAAAAAAGCCCGCGCAGTGCGGGCTTTTGCAAGACATCAACTGGCCGGTGCAGCCAGCGATGCGTACTTTTGCAGATCAGGCGGCTTTCGGGGCCATTTTGGCTTTTGCCTTGACCTTGGCGTGCTTGGCCTTGTGTTTGACCACAGCCTTGGCGTGCTTGGCCTTGTGTTTGACCACCGCCTTGGTGTGCTTGGCCTTGGCGGCAGGCGCAGCCATGGGGGCAGCAGGCGCAACGACAGGCGCTGCAGCCGTCTGGGCTGAGGCTGGGGTGGAAATCACCGACAAAGGCATGGCAAGGACAGCGGCGCTGGCAAGGATGGACAGGAATTTTTTCATGGGGTACTCCAAGGTATTTGGAAAGTCATTACGTTCGTAGAGCCGGGTCGCCTTTACGGCAGGCTGGCGACAAAAGCTGCACGTTCGTGAATGTTTAACGTAGTCTTGCGCAAGCCGGTTGACGGGATTTTTACGATTTTTGCAATTGTTTTTGAGATGCCTGGCGCTGCATGTCAGCGTCGTAAAATGCTATTAAAAATATAGCTGTATGTACACGCACTGACTGCGCAAGCGCCTTTTTTCATGCGTGGCCTGCTTCAGGCCGCGCCGAATTCATCGCCCATCTCCATAGCGCGCAGCCGTGCCGCCTGCATGGCGTGCATGAATTTTTCCTTGATGCCGTCCTGCTCCATGACGCTCAGCGCCGCGTAGGTCGTGCCGCCTTTGGAGGTCACGCGGGCGCGCAGCACCTCAGGCGGCTCGGTGGCCTCGCGGGCCAATGCCGAAGCGCCGACAAACGTGCCGACCGCCAGCTGGTGCGCCTGCTCGCGGCTCAGGCCCATGTCGGTGCCGGCCTGGATCATCGCTTCGATGAAGTAAAAAACGTAGGCCGGGCCGGATCCGGACAGCGCGGTGACGGCATCGAGCTGCGCTTCCTGGTCCAGCCACAAAAACGCACCTGTGGTTTGCACCACGTGTTCGATAGTCAATCGGTCTTCAGCGCTGGCGGCGGGGCGGGCGAAAAGGGCGGTCATGCCCTGACCGATCAGCGCCGGCGTGTTGGGCATGGCGCGCACCACGCGCTCGGTGCCCAGCCAGTTGGCAATGGTGTCGGAGCGGATGCCGGCGGCCACGCTCAGGTGCAGCGCGGATGCGGTATGCGCACGGCTTTGTTCTGCCGCTTCACGAAAGGTTTGCGGCTTGACGGCCCAGACGACCAGCGTCGCACGGTTCAGCGATGCGCCAGGGGTTTCGCTGGCTTCAACCTGGAACTGCTGGACCAATTTGGCCCGCTGCTCGGCAAAAGGCTCGATCACCTGGATCTGGCTGGTGGCCAGGCCGCGTTTGAGCAGGCCGCCGATGATGGCGCTGGCCATGTTGCCGCCACCGATAAAGGCGATGGGGTCGGTGCTGCTGTCGGAGGCGTGGGGCTGCATGCGCATGGTCTCGCTAAAAAATGAGGGCGGCTTTGAAATGAGAGGGAATGGCCTGGCCGGGTTCCTGATTGTCGTGCAGCGTCGCCTTACTGCAGCACTGTCTGCCGAACCGCATGCTCCCATTGGCCCATCAGCTCGGCCGCACGCGTGCTGCTGAGCGTGGGCCAGAAGGTGCGCTCGGCCCGCCACAGGCTGGCCAGCTCGTCGGTGTTGCTGTAAACGCCGCTGGACAGCCCTGCCAGCCAGGCGGCGCCCAGGGCCGTGGTTTCGGTCACGACGGGGCGCACCACCGGAATGCCCAGTAGGTCGGCCTGGAACTGCATCAGCAGGTCGTTGATGCAGGCGCCGCCGTCCACGCGCAATTCAGACACCGGCGCTGCTCCGGCGCTGACCGCATCGCGCCCCATGGCCTGCAGCAGCGCTGCGCTTTGAAAGGCGATGCTCTCCAGCGCGGCGCGGGCAATGTGCGCCGCCGTGGTGCCGCGTGTCAGGCCGGTGATGGTGCCGCGTGCGTCGGGCTTCCAGTAGGGCGCGCCCAGTCCGGTGAAGGCCGGCACCATCATCACGCCGCCCGAGTCGGGAACGCTTTGCGCCAACGCCTCGACTTCGGCGCTGCTCTTGATGGCGTTCAAGCCGTCACGCAGCCATTGCACCACTGCGCCACCGACAAATACGCTGCCTTCCATCGCGAATTCGGTTTGCGTGCTGATTTGCGCTGCGCTGGTGGTCAGCAGGCCGTTGTCCGACAGCTGGAACTGGGTGCCGGTGTGCATCAGCAAAAAGCAGCCGGTGCCGTAGGTGTTCTTGGCCATGCCGGCCTTGAAGCAGGCCTGGCCGAACGAGGCGCTTTGCTGGTCTCCGGCGACGCCGCCAATGGGAATGGCATCACCCAACAGGTCAGGGCTGACCTCGCCAAAGTGCGCGCTGGAGGGATGAACGACAGGCATCATGGAAGCCGGAATGTCCAGGGCTTTGAGCAACTCCGGATCCCACTGATTGCTATGGATATTGAACAGCATGGTGCGCGCGGCGTTGCTCACATCAGTCGCATGCACCGTGCCCTTGGTCAGGCACCAGATCAACCAACTGTCCACCGTGCCAAACGCCAGCTCTCCGTTTTCGGCCAGTTGCCGTGCACCACGCACGTTGTCCAGCAGCCATTTGAGCTTGGTGCCCGAAAAATAGGCATCCACCAGCAGGCCCGTCTTTTGCCGGATGGTTTCTGCCAGGCCGCTTTCACGCAGCGCAATGCAGGTGGGTTCTGCGCGACGGTCTTGCCAGACGATGGCATGGTGAATGGGCTGCCCGGTTCGACGATTCCAGACCACGGTGGTTTCACGCTGGTTGGTGATGCCAATGGCGCGGACGTCTTTCGCTTCGATGCCGGCTTTGAGCAGTACTTCACGGGCAGTGGCCAGTTGGGTGTGCCAGATTTCCTGCGGGTCGTGTTCAACCCAGCCAGGCTGGGGATAGATCTGGTTCAGTTCGCGTTGGGCCTGGGCCACGATGTGGCCAGCGGCGTCAAATACGATGCTGCGCGAACTGGAGGTGCCCTGGTCCAGTGCAAGTAGGTAAGTCATGGTGATCGATCGGTAAATGGGCCAAAAAGGCGATGTTTTTCAGGAGGTGACAAATTCGCAACGCACCTGCGCCTCCTCCAGCAAGGCGGAAAAGGGATCGGGCGGCAGCGCGTCGGTGAACAGCCGGTCAATCTGGGACAAATGCCCGACGGCAACCATGGCGGGTCGGTTGAATTTGCTGAAGTCAGCGGCCAGCCAGACTTCGCGCGCGTGGGAGATGATGGTTTGTGACACCTTGACTTCCCGATAGTCAAAATCGCGCAGGGAGCCGTCGTCTTCAATGCCGGAAATGCCAATGATGGCGATATCGACCTTGAACTGGGAAATGAAATCGGCAGCGGCTTCGCCGATGATGCCCTGGTCGCGGCCCCTAACCACGCCACCCACCACAATGACTTCGCATTGGGGATTGGCGCTCAGGATGATGGCCACATTGAGGTTGTTGGTAATCACCCGCAGCCCGGTGTGGTGCAAAAGGGCACGCGCCACGGCTTCCGTGGTGGTGCCAATGTTCAAAATCAGCGAGCAGTCGTTGGGCACTGCCGACGCAATCGCTTTGGCAATGCGTTTCTTGCCATTCACGTTCAGGCTTTCCCGTTGTGGATGGGCGATGTTCTCAATCGTGGAGCTTGGAACACGAACCCCGCCGTGAAAACGCGTCAGCAATCCCTCGTCAGCCATGCGCTGAATGTCGCGGCGTACGGTTTGCAGCGTCACGCCCAGGGTATCGGCCAAAAATTCCACCTTGACAGAGCCGTGGGCCTGAACCACGGCAAGCAGTTTGAGTTGTCTGGGGTTGGGATTCATTCTTGTGTTTTATGTCAAAGAGGGATCCATGAGCAGTTAATCCACTTTAAAACGAAACAAAAGGAATTTGTATGGGGTAATTACTGAGTAAAAACGAATCAAAACGAATAATAATTTGTTGAAGCGAATATTTAATTCGGATTTTTCATTCTCTTCAGTAAAGGTGGCGCGATGCAATTGACTCTTGAGAGCATCAGCAAAAAGGTCGGGCCGCAAACGTGGTTGTACGACATGAGTCTGGCTCCCTTAAGCGGGGCGGTGACCGTGTTGCTGGGGGCAACGCAGTCTGGCAAGACCAGCCTGATGCGCATCATGGCGGGACTCGATGTGCCTTCCAGCGGTCAGGTGAAGGTAGACGGAAAGAGTGTGGTGGGCGTGCCAGTGCGTGATCGCAATGTCGCCATGGTCTACCAGCAGTTCATCAATTACCCGTCGATGAAAGTGCGCGACAACATCGCCTCGCCTCTGAAACTGCGCGGCGACAAGAACATTGACCAGCGGGTCCAAGAGCTGGCCGAAAAACTCCATATCGAAATGTTTCTTGATCGCCTGCCCGCCGAATTGTCAGGAGGACAGCAGCAGCGCGTCGCCTTGGCGCGTGCGCTGGCAAAGGGCGCGCCGCTGATGTTGCTCGATGAGCCCCTGGTGAATTTGGACTACAAATTGCGAGAGGAGTTGCGTGACGAGTTGACAGACCTTTTCTCGGCAGGCGACTCTACTGTGATTTATGCCACCACCGAGCCGGGCGAAGCGCTGTTGCTGGGGGGCTATACCGCTGTTCTGGATGCGGGTGAGTTGTTGCAGTACGGCCCGACGTCAGAGGTATTCCACCAACCCAAGTCACTTCGCGTAGCGCGAGCCTTCAGTGATCCCCCCATGAACTTGATATCCGCCAAGGCAGCGGCCTCTGGCGGCGTTCAACTGGACGCTGGACCACTGATGCAATTGACCCTGCCGGCAACCCAATCGCAGCAGTTGACCGTTGGTATGCGCGCTGGCTCCCTGCGGGTAAAGGCGGGAGAAGGTGATGTCACACTCATGGGCAAGGTGGAACTGGCTGAAATATCGGGCTCGGACACCTTTGTCTATCTGAAAACATCGGTGGGCGAGCTTGTGGCGCAGCTCACGGGGGTTCATTATTTCGATTGGGGTGCGCAAGTGCCCCTTTATTTCAATCCGGCACAAGTCTATGTGTTTGACGCCCAGGGGATGCTGCTGCTGTCTCCGGTGCGCGGTGGAGGACGCTGATATGGCCCGCATAGAACTCGATCTGGCGCACGCCTACAAACCCGATCCCCAGCAGGACAGCGATTACGCGCTGCTGCCGTTGAAGATGACGTTTGAGGATGGTGGCGCCTACGCCTTGCTAGGTCCTTCAGGGTGCGGCAAGACCACATTGCTCAACATCATGTCCGGCCTGGTCACCCCTTCCCAGGGAAAGGTGAACTTTGATGGCCGGGATGTGACCAGCGCCACGCCTCAGCAGCGCAACATCGCGCAGGTGTTCCAGTTTCCGGTGATCTACGACACCATGACAGTCGCACAGAACCTGGCTTTTCCTTTGCGCAACCGCAAAATGCCGACAGATCAAATCAGCAAGCGCGTCGGTGAAATTGCAGAAATGCTGGAAATGAGCGGACAACTCAACCAGCGAGCGTCCGGCCTGTCGGCTGATGCCAAACAGAAGATTTCGCTGGGACGCGGACTGGTGCGTCCTGACGTATCAGCGGTCCTGTTCGATGAGCCGCTGACGGTGATTGATCCGCACCTCAAATGGCAGCTGCGTCGCAAACTCAAGCAAATTCACCATGAGCTGAAGTTGACGTTGATCTACGTCACGCACGATCAGGTGGAAGCACTGACCTTCGCGGAGCAGGTGGTGGTCATGACGCGAGGCAAAGCGGTTCAGGTGGGATCGCCGGCTGACCTGTTCGAGCGTCCGAGTCACACCTTTGTTGGGCATTTCATTGGCTCACCAGGCATGAATTTTCTGCCGGGTGTGTCAGGCCCGAATGGCATTGATCTGGCGGATCAAACGCTGGCATTGCCCCCAGGGCGGACTTTGCCTGCAGGCGACATCAAGGTCGGTATTCGGCCGGAATACGTGTCATTGGCCCCTGCTCATGCGCCCGGCGCGCTGGAAATGAAAGTGGCCCATGTGCAAGACGTCGGAACACACGTGATGTTGAGTGCCACCTGCGCTGGCCGCACCGTCAAAGCGCGCCTGTCGTCAGACACCGAACAATTGACGATTGGGGCACCCATCTGGTTGAAGGTGATGGACGAACACACTTGCTTTTACAAGAATGAGGAGATTGTGCAATGAGCACCACCATCAAGCCGGTGAACCAGAAAGCGTGGTTTCTGGTTCTGCCCGTCCTGATTTGCGTTGCCTTTTCGGCCATCCTGCCGTTGATGGTCGTCGTCAACTACTCGGTGCAAGACATCATTTCACTGGACCGACGGGTTTTTGTGGGCACGGAGTGGTTTGCCGCGATCATGCGCGATAAAGAGTTGCATGGCGCGCTGTTGCGGCAGTTGATTTACTCGTTCTCGGTCTTGGCCGTCGAGCTGCCATTGGGCATTTTGCTGGCTTTGTCGATGCCTGCCACGGGCTGGAAGTCTTCTGCGGTTCTGGTCATCGTTTCACTGTCCTTGCTGATTCCATGGAATGTGGTGGGCACGATTTGGCAGATTTTTGGTCGCACCGATATTGGCCTCATGGGCGCCGCCTTGCAGGGCATGGGGATTGATTACAGCTACACAGGCAACGCCACACATGCCTGGCTCACGGTGCTGTTGATGGATGTCTGGCATTGGACGCCGCTGGTGGCTTTGTTAGGCTATGCGGGTTTGCGCTCAATTCCCGACGCGTATTACCAGGCGGCCAGCATTGACGGTGCAAGCAAGCTGGATGTCTTTCGCTATGTGCAACTGCCAAAAATGCGCGGTGTGTTGATGATTGCAGTGCTGCTGCGCTTCATGGACAGTTTCATGATCTACACCGAGCCCTTTGTGCTGACGGGTGGGGGCCCTGGCAACTCAACGACCTTCCTGTCGCAATTTTTGACGCAAAAAGCAGTGGGTCAGTTTGACCTTGGACCCGCTGCCGCTTTTTCGTTGATCTATTTCCTGATCATCTTGCTGCTGTGTTTTATTTTGTACAACTGGATGCAACGCGTTGGCACCCAGGAAAAGGAAGGCGGTCATGAATAAGCCAAAGTTTCAGAAAAGGACGTTGTTCCTTATCGCCTATCTCGTGTTTGCCTTGCTGCCCATTTACTGGATGGTCAACATGTCTTTCAAGACCAACAACGAGATCGTCGCCGGCTTCTCCCTGTTTCCAAGTCATTTCACATGGGATAACTACAAAACCATCCTGACCGATCCTGCCTGGTACTCGGGGTACATCAACAGCATGATCTACGTGGCGATCAACACGGTGATTTCGCTGACTGTGGCGCTGCCTGCGGCCTATGCGTTTTCCCGATACAGTTTTCTGGGCGACAAGCACGTTTTTTTCTGGTTGCTGACCAATCGCATGACCCCGCCCGCCGTGTTTTTGTTGCCATTTTTCCAACTCTACAGTTCAGTCGGTCTGATGGACACCCATTTGGCTGTCGCGCTGGCGCACCTGTTGTTCAACGTGCCTCTGGCTGTGTGGATTCTTGAGGGCTTCATGAGTGGCATTCCAAGAGAAATCGATGAAACGGCCTACATCGACGGTTACTCCTTTCCCCGCTTTTTCGTCCAGATTTTTCTGCCTTTGATCAAGGCCGGTGTGGGCGTCGCTGCGTTCTTCTGCTTCATGTTCAGCTGGGTGGAATTGCTGCTGGCGCGCACCTTGACCAGTGTCAATGCAAAACCCATTGCCGCCACGATGACGCGAACCATTTCGGCGTCGGGCATGGACTGGGCCACCCTGGCTGCCGCCGGGGTTCTCACCATCGTGCCGGGCGCGATTGTGATTTGGTTTGTTCGGAATTACATCGCGAAGGGTTTCGCGATGGGCCGCGTCTAACAGGAGGTCTCTATGTACCAATGGATGGCATGGACCACACCAGTGGCTGTATTTTTTACCTGCATCGGGCTGATGCTGGTGGGCATGACGGTTTGGGAAATTAAATCCCCAACGATATTGCGCAAGGGCTTTTTGCCCATCCAAACCACACGCGGCGACCGCTTGTTCATCGGTTTGTTGGCCGCAGCCTATACCAATCTGGCTTTTGTCGGTCTGAGCGGCTGGATGGCGGAGTGGTTGCGCTTGGAGGCTGATCCGTCCATTTGGATCAGCTTTGTTATTTCAATGGGCCTGCTGGCACTCATCATGCGCAAGGGGTAGCCCTGGGCACCTCAACAAGTAAAGCGACGGTTTGTTTAGCCCCTGGAGCCGTTGCTGCCTTCTAAACAGGGGTTCTTTGATCTGAGGAGACTGGCAATGAAATTGAAATATTCCGTGTTGGCTGTAGCGATGGCATGCGCCGCATCGGGCCCGGGTTGGGCTGACGAAGCGGCGGCCAAAAAATGGATTGACAGTGAATTCCAGCCGTCAACCCTCTCCAAAACCCAACAAGCAGCCGAAATGAAGTGGTTCATTGAGGCTGCTAAAAAGTTGCAGGCTAAAGGCATCAAGGAGATTTCTGTTGTTTCCGAAACGCTGACAACGCATGAATATGAGTCAAAAACACTCGCAAAGGCGTTTGAAGAAATTACCGGTATCAAAGTCACTCATGACCTGATCGGCGAGGGCGATGTGGTTGAGAAACTGCAAACCTCAATGCAATCGGGCAAATCGATTTACGACGGATGGATTACGGACTCTGACTTGATCGGCACACACTACCGCTACGGCAAAATCATGAATTTGACCGACTACATGGCGGGCAGCGGCAAAGAGTGGACGAATCCGGGACTGGACCTGAAGGATTTCATCGGCACCAGCTTCACAACAGGCCCTGATGGCAAGTTATACCAATTGCCTGATCAGCAGTTCGCCAATTTGTACTGGTTCCGCGCCGATTTGTTTGAAAAACCCGAGTTGAAGGCCAAGTTCAAAGCGAAGTATGGCTATGACCTGGGGGTGCCGTTGAACTGGAGCGCCTACGAAGACATCGCTGCGTTCTTCACCAACGACGTGAAGAACATCGGTGGAAAAGCCATTTATGGCCATATGGATTACGGCAAGAAAGACCCTTCATTGGGTTGGCGCTTTACCGATGCGTGGCTGTCTATGGCCGGTGCTGCTGACATCGGCATTCCAAACGGCAAACCGGTCGATGAATGGGGCATCCGCGCTTCGGCCGACGGCTGTACGCCGCAGGGTGCCTCTGTCTCGCGTGGTGGCGCAACCAACTCGCCGGCTGCGGTCTTTGCACTGACCAAGTACGTCGACTGGATGAAGCAATATGCGCCCAAAGAAGCCATGGGCATGACTTTTGGCGAGTCAGGTCCGGTACCGGCGCAGGGTGAAATCGCCCAGCAGATTTTTTGGTACACCGCCTTCACGGCAGACATGATCAAACCCGGATTGCCGGTGGTCAATGCGGACGGCACGCCGAAGTGGCGTATGGCGCCGGGCCCGAATGGTCCTTATTGGAAGCAGGGCATGCAAAACGGCTACCAGGACGTCGGCTCCTGGACGTTTTTCAAGAACCATGACGCCAACAAAGTCGCTGCAGCGTGGTTGTACGCTCAGTTCGTGACCGCAAAGACAACCTCGTTGAAAAAGACGGTGGTCGGCTTGACACCAATTCGCGAGTCCGACATCCGGTCGCAGGCGATGACCGACATGGCGCCGAAATTGGGCGGCCTGGTTGAGTTCTACCGCAGCCCGGCCCGCGTGGCATGGACGCCTACCGGCACGAACGTTCCTGACTATCCAAAACTGGCTCAGTTGTGGTGGAAAAATGTGGCTGTGGCCGTAACAGGTGAAAAAACCCCACAAGCGGCGATGGACAACCTTGCGGAAGAAATGGATTCCGTGATGGCGCGCCTAGAGCGGGCGGGCATGGCAAACTGCCCACCCAAGCTAAATCCCAAGAGCGATGCCAATAAATGGCTGAGCGACAAAAACGCACCTTGGAAAAAGCTCGCCAACGAGAAGCCAAAGGGTGAAACCATCGCCTACGACACCCTGTTGACGGCCTGGAAAAACGGCAAAGTCCGCTAGCACGCCGTTTGGCGAAAAACTGAGCAAAAAGGCCGTGCAAGTGTGACTTCCACGGCCTTTTTCACCAGCGACTGAGGGCATGTCTGCGCCTCTGGCCGGTAGCTCTTTGAACTTCAAATCGAATGTCTTTAACTATGTCAACTGATACACCGCCATTACCGACCGTACGGAGGGAGCTTCTGTCCCGGCTCGCGAAGCCGCATCACTACGACATCGCCATCGTGGGAGGTGGCGCAACCGGGTTGGGTGTGGCGCTGGATGCAGCGGCAAGGGGCTTCAGCGTGGTGCTCGTCGAGTCAAATGATTTTGCCAAAGGCACGTCCTCGCGATCTACCAAGCTGGTGCACGGCGGGGTGCGCTATCTGGCGCAGGGCAATATCACGCTGGTGCGCGAAGCCTTGCGGGAGCGCACCACGCTGCTGGCCAATGCGCCCCACCTGGCGCAGCCGCTGCCGTTCGTGATGCCTTCCTACAAGGTATGGGAAGCGCCCTTCTACGGCATCGGATTGAAGATCTATGACGCGCTGGCCGGCAAGGCGGGGCTGGGTCCGACTGCCTTTCTTAACCGGCGCGAAACCCTGGAAAGCCTGCCCACGCTTGAATCCCGAGGGCTGAAGGGCGGCGTGCAGTATTGGGACGGCCAGTTTGACGACGCGCGACTGGCGCTGGCATTGGCCCGCACGGCGGCCCGGCAGGGCGCTCTGCTTGTCAACTACTGCGCCGTCACCCGATTGATCCACGAAGACGGCAAGGTCACCGGCTTGTGGGTGAAAGACCGTGAAACAGGCCACGTCCATGAACTGCATGCAGGCTGCGTGGTCAATGCCACCGGTGTATGGGTGGACCGCTTGCGCTTGCAAGATGGTCAGGCGACGGGCCGGGATGCCAAGCCAATAGTCGCCCCCAGCCAGGGGGTGCACATTGTGGTTGACCGCGAGTTCCTTCCGACCGACCACGCTTTGTTGATTCCCAAGACCGCTGATGGCCGTGTGTTGTTTGCCGTGCCCTGGCTGGGCAAGACCATCTTGGGCACCACTGACACACCGCGCCGCGACTTGGCGCGCGAACCCCTGCCGTTTCGTGAAGAGAT
The DNA here is from genome assembly GCF_035984465.1 of Polaromonas sp. CG_9.5. Lineage (NCBI taxonomy): Bacteria > Pseudomonadati > Pseudomonadota > Betaproteobacteria > Burkholderiales > Comamonadaceae > Polaromonas > Polaromonas sp. CG_9.5. The sequence continues at coordinate 102,013 of NZ_JAXCHR010000002.1, read as the reverse complement.
CGACTTCATCCTGCGCGAGTCAGCCCGTTACCTGAGCCGCGCGCCAAGCCTGTCTGACATCAAGAGCATCTGGGTCGGCCTGCGACCGCTGGTCAAGCCGGCCGATGACGATGCCGAGCGCACCAAGTCCCTGTCGCGTGAGCACACCGTATTGGTCAGCAAAAGCGGCCTGGTCACCGTCACTGGCGGCAAATGGACAACCTACCGCGCCATGGCCGGCGATGTGCTGGAAAAATGCTTTGCCGCGGGACTGCTGCCAACCCGCGCCGGACTGTCGACCGACCATCTGAGGCTGGTCGGGGCGCAAGCCTCCAGCGTCCCGATCAGCAGCGCCCCCGGGCTGCACCTGTACGGCAGCGAGGCGGGCGTGGTCCAAACCATGCGCGGCGCTGACCACGACCTGGGCGGCGGCCTGAGTGAAGCCATGGTGCGCTTTGCCGCGCGCTACGAATACGCCCGGACTGTGGAAGATGTGCTGGCACGGCGTTCCCGCCTGCTGTTCCTGGATGCGGCACTGGCGCGCACTGTGGCGCCGGCAGTGGCTGCGCTGCTCCAGCAAGAGAATGGAATCGACGCACAATTGCCCTCTTTTTTAACGCTGTGCGATCAGTATTTGACGGTGCCTGCTGTTTGAGGGTCTCCGGAGTTGGTTAAATGCGACAGTAAGCCCTGAACTTTGAATGGCGTTATTGTGTGTCATTGCTATATTTTAAATAGCTGTCTTTCCTTGCTGGCATTGCGGAAATAGCTAATTTGCTTAATATTATTCATGTTGGTCCTGATGCTGGCATGGTTGTTTTGTCACCCGGGAGATCAACGGCGTAGATTGGTTGCGCATCACGCCCAATTGCTGTAAATATTTTTACAAGCACAGTTGACACTGGCTTTTACTTTGGTGATAATCGTGGGCTTCGCTCTAATAGGCGAGGAACTTCTGCCCAGCGGAAGCATTGCAAGTGGTTTGCAATGTGGACGACGGGCCCAAGACTGATTGGCAGGTGGTTTGCATCAAGCAAGCTGCCAATGCCGGTGCAAGTTGGGAACCAATTTAAATGATTCAAACGCAATCCAAACTCGATGTTGCTGACAACACGGGTGCCAAATCCGTGATGTGCATCAAGGTGCTGGGCGGATCCAAGCGCCGGTACGCCAGCGTTGGTGATGTCATCAAGGTGAGCATCAAAGAAGCCGCTCCACGTGGCCGCGTCAAAAAAGGCGAGGTTTACAGTGCTGTGGTCGTTCGCACCGCCAAGGGTATCCGCCGCGGTGATGGCTCGCTCGTCAAATTCGACGGCAATGCAGCAGTGCTGCTCAATGCCAAGCTGGAGCCTATCGGCACCCGTATCTTTGGACCAGTGACGCGCGAATTGCGCACTGAAAAGTTCATGAAGATCGTGTCACTGGCTCCTGAAGTTCTGTAAGGACCAAAGGCAATGAACAAAATTCGCAAAGGCGACGAGATCATCGTGATCACCGGTCGCGACAAGGGTAAACGCGGCACCATCACACAGCGCGTCGATGACAGCTACGTGCTGGTGGGTGGGATCAACTTGGTGAAAAAACACACCAAGCCCAATCCGCTCAAAGGCACCACGGGTGGCATTGTTGAAAAAAGCATGCCGATTCACCAGTCCAACGTCGCTATTTTCAATGCGGTTTCGGGCAAGGCGGATCGTGTTGGTATCAAGTTGTTGGCTGACGGCAAAAAATCGCGCGTCTTCAAGTCCAGCGGCGAAGAAATTAAGGCTGCATAAACATGGCACGCTTACAAGATCAATTCCGCGAAAAAATCTCGCCGGCCCTGATTGAAAAATTTGGCTACACCACGCCGATGCAGGTGCCGCGCATCACCAAGATCACGCTCAACATGGGTGTGAGCGAGGCGGTTGCCGACAAGAAGGTCATGGACAACGCCGTGTCTGATATGGCCAAAATTGCAGGCCAGAAGCCTGTGGTGACCAAGGCCAAGAAAGCTATCGCCGGATTCAAGATCCGCGAAGACTTGCCAATTGGCTGTATGGTCACGTTGCGCGGCGTGCAGATGTATGAATTCCTCGACCGTTTCGTGACCGTGGCTCTGCCCCGCGTCCGTGACTTCCGTGGTATTTCTGGCCGTGCCTTCGATGGCCGCGGCAACTACAACATCGGCGTGAAAGAGCAGATTATTTTTCCTGAAATTGAATACGACAAGGTTGACGCCTTGCGCGGACTCAATATCAGCATCACCACAACGGCCAAGACCGATGAAGAGTGCAAAGCCCTCCTCACCGCCTTCCGTTTTCCGTTCAAGAACTGAAGGCGCAAGATGGCAAAACAAGCCCTACTGCAACGTGAACTGAAGCGCGACAAGCTCGTCGCCAAGTTTGCCAAGAAGCATGCTGAACTCAAGGCAATTGCCAATGATTTCAAGCGCACCGACGACGAGCGCCATCTGGCCCGTCAAGAATTGCAAAAGTTGCCGCGTAACGCGAACCCGACGCGTCAGCGCAACCGCTGCGCCATCACCGGTCGCCCGCGTGGTACGTTCCGTCAATTCGGCTTGGCTCGCGCCAAGATCCGCGAGTTGGCTTTTGCTGGTGATATCCCTGGTATCACCAAGGCAAGCTGGTAAGCAATAGGAGAACCCCAGATGAGTATGAGTGATCCTATCGCCGACATGTTGACACGCATCCGCAATGCACAAATGGTTGAAAAAGCCGTTGTGCTGGTGCCTTCGTCAAAAGTCAAAGTCGCCATTGCACAAGTTTTGAAGGATGAGGGCTACATTGATGGCTTCTCCGTCAAGGCCAACGACGGCAAGCCCCAGCTGGAAATCGCCCTTAAGTATTACGCAGGCAAGCCGGTGATTGAGCGCATTGAGCGCGTCAGCCGCCCCGGCCTTCGTGTGTACAAAGGCCACGGCGCCATTCCCCAGGTCATGAACGGCCTTGGTGTGGCAATTGTCACGACGCCCCAGGGTGTCATGACTGATCGCAAAGCACGCGCTACCGGTACCGGTGGCGAAGTGTTGTGCTACGTGGCCTAACGGCGGCATTGAGGAGTAACTGAAATGTCTCGTGTAGCAAAAATGCCGGTTTCCATCCCACAGGGTGTGGATATCGCAATCAAAGAAGACCAAATCAATGTCAAAGGTGCCCTAGGCACCCTGGCGCTGACGCAGAACGCTCATGTCGTCGTCAAGAGTGAAGACGGCAAGTTGACTTTTGCGCCAGCCAATGATTCCCGTGAAGCCAATGCCATGAGCGGCACGATGCGTCAGCTCGTGAACAACATGGTCGTCGGTGTCACGACAGGTTTCCAGAAAAAGCTGAACCTGGTCGGCGTGGGCTTTAAGGCCCAAGCGCAGGGCGACAAGCTGAACCTCACGGTGGGCTATTCCCATCCTGTGGTTATGGCAATGCCTGCTGGCATCACGGTCACCACCCCGACGCCCACTGAAGTGGTCATCAAGGGTTCAGATCGCCAACGTGTAGGTCAGATTGCCGCTGAAGTGCGCGCAGTTCGTCCCCCTGAGCCTTACAAGGGCAAGGGCATCCGCTATTCGGATGAGAAAATCACGATCAAAGAAACCAAGAAGAAATAAGGAGCTGCATTATGTTGACCAAAAAAGCGCAGCGCCTTCGTCGTTCACGCCAGACGCGTATTCGCATTGCCAATCAAGGCGTTGCCCGTCTGTCCGTCAATCGCACCAATTTGCATATTTACGCCAGTGTTATTTCTGGCGACGGCACCCAGGTTCTGGCGTCTGCTTCCACGGCTGAAGTGGAAGTGCGTAATGAAATTGGCGGCTCTGGCAAGGGTGGAAATGTTGCTGCTGCGCAAGCCATTGGCAAGCGTATTGCCGAAAAGGCAAAAGCAGCAGGTGTAGAAAAAGTGGCGTTCGATCGCGCCGGTTTTGCGTACCATGGCCGCGTCAAAGCGCTGGCTGATGCGGCTCGCGAAGCTGGTTTGCAGTTCTAAGCAGACTGGAATCAAGTATGGCTAAGTTTCAAGCTAAATCGCAAAACGACGCTCCAGACGATGGTCTGAAGGAAAAAATGATCGCGATCAACCGCGTGACCAAAGTGGTGAAGGGTGGCCGTATTCTCGGTTTTGCCGCACTCACTGTGGTCGGTGACGGTGATGGTCGCGTAGGCATGGGTAAGGGCAAGTCGAAAGAAGTGCCTGCAGCCGTGCAAAAAGCAATGGAAGAAGCGCGTCGCAACATGACCAAAGTGTCATTGAAAAACGGCACGCTGCACCACAATGTGTTTGGTCACCACGGTGCCGCCAACGTCATGATGGCGCCGGCTCCCAAGGGTACCGGTATCATCGCCGGCGGCCCAATGCGCGCAGTGTTTGAAGTCATGGGTATCACCGACATCGTGGCCAAAAGCCATGGTTCGAGCAATCCTTACAACATGGTGCGCGCCACCATGGACGCACTGAAAAATTCCACCACGGCCTCCGATATCGCGGCCAAGCGTGGCAAATCAGTCGAAGAAATCTTCGGCTAAGGCGGACAGTGAAATGACCCAAGAAACCAAAGTAAAAGTCAAACTGGTTCGCAGCCCGATTGGCACCCAGGAATCGCATCGCGCCACTGTGCGCGGTCTGGGCCTGCGCGGTGTCAACAGCGTCAGCGAATTGCAAGACACGCCCGCAGTGCGCGGCATGATCAACAAGATCAGTTATCTGGTCAAAATTATTTGAGGCTTTGCGGGAAATATCTGGTTGCCTGGCAGCCAAGTCTTTCTCCAATGGCTTAAGGACTCATCATGGAATTGAACACAATCAAGCCTAGCGAAGGCGCCAAGCATGCCAAACGGCGCGTTGGTCGCGGCATCGGCTCTGGCTTGGGCAAGACAGCTGGTCGTGGCCACAAGGGACAAAAGTCCCGTTCGGGCGGCTACCACAAAGTTGGCTTTGAAGGCGGTCAAATGCCGATGCAGCGTCGCTTGCCAAAGCGCGGCTTCAAATCGCATCTGCTGAAATTTAATGCTGAGGTCACCCTCACGGCCTTGGAGCAACTCGGCCTGGCCGAAGTTGATCTGTTGACGTTGAAGCAGTCGGGTCTCGTTGGCCAGATCGCCAAGAACGTCAAGGTTATCAATACCGGTTCGCTGTCGCTGGCTGTCAAGCTCACGGGCATTTCTGCCTCGGTAAGTGCCAAGACCCTTATCGAAGCCGCTGGCGGCTCGATCGCTTAATACTTGACGGAACCAATCAGTGGCAACCAACTCAGCTCAAATTGCAAAAACCGGCAAGTTCGGCGACTTGCGCAACAGGCTTGTGTTTTTGCTGCTGGCACTCGTCGTATACCGTGTCGGTGCGCACATTCCGGTTCCGGGAATTGACCCAGGTCAATTGAAGGAGCTGTTCAAGGGCCAACAAGGCGGAATATTGAACTTGTTCAATATGTTCTCCGGCGGCGCTCTGTCACGATTCACGGTGTTTGCCCTAGGCATCATGCCGTATATCTCGGCTTCCATCATCATGCAACTGCTCACCTATGTGGTTCCCACGTTCGAGCAGATGAAAAAAGAAGGTGAAGCTGGCAGGCGCAAGATTACGCAATACACGCGCTACGGAACGCTCGGGCTTGCCCTGTTCCAGTCGATGGGTATTGCAGTAGCCTTGGAAAGCTCGCCTGGCTTGGTGCTTGCTCCGGGTTTCGGGTTTCGGATGACAGCGGTGTTCAGCTTGACCGCTGGAACCATGTTTCTGATGTGGCTGGGTGAGCAAATTACAGAGCGCGGCTTAGGCAACGGTATTTCGATACTGATTTTCGCAGGTATTGCTGCTGGTTTACCTAGTGCGTTGGGTGGACTGCTTGAACTGGTGCGTACCGGTGCAATGAGCATCCTGATTGCAATAGTGATTGTGGCAGTTGTGGTGGCAGTCACCTACTTTGTCGTGTTTGTCGAGCGGGGACAGCGCAAGATTCTTGTGAACTATGCCCGCAGACAGGTTGGCAACAAGGTATATGGTGGACAGTCGTCGCATCTTCCGTTGAAGTTAAATATGGCGGGTGTTATTCCTCCGATTTTTGCTTCTTCAATCATTTTGCTGCCAGCAACGGTAGTAGGCTGGTTTAGTACCGGCGAAAGCATGCGCTGGTTGAAAGACATTGCCAGCACACTGACCCCAGGCCAACCTATCTACGTATTGCTGTATGCCAGTGCAATTATCTTTTTCTGTTTCTTTTACACGGCCTTGGTATTCAACAGCCGTGAGACTGCAGACAACCTGAAGAAGAGCGGTGCTTTCATCCCCGGTATCCGTCCTGGTGACCAGACTGCTCGGTACATTGACAAGATATTGGTGCGGCTAACGTTGGCGGGTGCGGTTTACATCACATTTGTGTGTTTGCTGCCCGAGTTTTTGATTTTGAAGTACAACGTGCCATTTTATTTCGGTGGGACGTCGTTGATGATTATTGTTGTGGTCACCATGGATTTCATGGCTCAGGTTCAGAACTACATGATGTCGCAGCAGTATGAGTCGTTGCTGAAAAAGGCTAATTTCAAGACGTAATGTCCCAGGTGGCCTTGACGATTTATCGCGAGCACATAGTGTGTTTCGTTCCAAGCAAGCACAGAGTAAAAGTTTAGGAGAAGAAAATGAGAGTTTCAGCTTCGGTCAAGAAAATTTGCCGCAACTGCAAGGTCATCCGTCGCAAGGGCGTTGTCCGTGTGATCTGTACAGATCCACGCCACAAGCAGCGCCAAGGCTGATTTTTAAGAGATTTAGAGGACGCACATGGCACGTATCGCTGGTATCAACATTCCGCCGCAGAAACACGCCGAAATCGGTTTGACTGCAATCTTTGGCATTGGTCGCACACGCGCTCGCAAAATTTGCGAAGCTTGCGAGATTGATTACGCCAAGAAAATCAAAGACTTGACTGACGGTGATCTGGAAAAAATTCGGGATCAAATCGCTCAGTTCACCATCGAAGGTGATTTGCGTCGTGAAACCACGATGAACATCAAACGCCTGATGGATATTGGCTGCTACCGTGGTTTCCGTCATCGTCGTGGCTTGCCCATGCGTGGCCAGCGTACCCGGACAAACGCCCGTACCCGCAAGGGTCCGCGCAAGGCCGCCCAGTCGTTGAAGAAATAATTGAGAGATCGTTATGGCAAAATCACCCAATAACAGCGCTTCACAGCGCGTTCGCAAGAAAGTCCGCAAGAACGTGGCCGATGGCATCGCTCATGTCCACGCTTCTTTCAACAACACCATCATCACGATTACCGATCGTCAAGGTAACGCCTTGTCGTGGGCATCTTCGGGTGGCCAGGGTTTCAAGGGTTCGCGTAAATCGACACCTTTTGCTGCTCAGGTTGCTTCGGAAGTCGCTGGCCGTGCTGCCATCGAACAAGGTATCAAGAACCTTGATGTAGAAATCAAGGGACCTGGCCCTGGACGCGAATCTTCTGTTCGTGCGCTGGGTGCGCTTGGCATTCGAATCAATTCGATTGCTGATGTGACACCTGTTCCGCATAACGGCTGCCGTCCACAAAAGCGCCGCCGCATTTAATTCGTGTTGTTCCGCCCGACCGCTTGCTTGGCAAACGGTCGGGCGTCAGCATTTTCACCAAGCCCACCGCTATCAGGTTATTGCCTGTAGCTCCTGCAGAAATTGCAGTAGATGACAAAAGGATATTCAAGTGGCACGTTACCTCGGCCCCAAGGCCAAACTTTCCCGCCGCGAAGGCACTGACCTTTTCCTGAAGAGCGCCCGTCGCTCCATCAGCGACAAGGCCAAATTTGACTCCAAGCCCGGTCAGCATGGCCGCACTTCGGGCACCCGTACTTCCGACTACGGTCTGCAACTGCGTGAAAAGCAGAAGGTTAAGCGAATGTACGGCGTCCTCGAAAAGCAGTTCCGCCGTTACTTCGAAGAAGCTGAACGCCGCCGTGGCAATACAGGTGCTAACTTGCTGTCAGTACTGGAATCGCGTCTGGACAATGTGGTTTACCGAATGGGCTTCGGCTCAACCCGTGCTGAAGCGCGCCAGTTGGTTTCCCACAAAGCCATGACGGTCAATGGCCAGTCGGTCAATATTCCGTCGTACATGGTCAAGGCCGGTGACGTGATTGCCGTGCGCGACAAGTCCAAAAAGCAGACGCGTATTGCTGAAGCGCTCGAACTCGCCAAGCAGGTTGGTTTGCCCGCTTGGGTTGATGTCAATGCTGACAAGGGTGAAGGTACATTCAAGAAAGTGCCCGATCGTGATGAATTTGCCGCCGATGTCAACGAGTCGTTGATTGTCGAGCTGTATTCACGTTAATTTTCCGTTCCTGGCGACACGCTTGCCGTGCCGTCAGGTGTGCTTCGCCAGCCTTATCGGTGTAACGAGCCGAGGGTATTGAGAGGAAGACTGCATGCAGACAAATTTGTTAAAACCAAAAACTATCAATGTTGAGCAACTTGGCACTAACCGTGCGAAGGTGACACTGGAACCTTTTGAGCGTGGTTACGGACATACGCTGGGCAATGCGCTGCGTCGTGTGCTGCTGTCATCCATGGTGGGTCACGCCGCGACAGAAGTGACCATCGCCGGTGTCTTGCATGAATACTCTTCGATCGACGGTGTTCAGGAAGACGTCGTCAACATTTTGTTGAATCTTAAGGGCGTGGTCTTCAAACTTCACAACCGCGATGAAGTGACCTTAAGCCTGCGCAAGGATGGCGAAGGCCCTGTAACGGCTGCCGATATCCAGACGCCGCATGATGTAGAAATCGTCAATCCTGAGCATGTGATCATGAATTTGTCGCACGGCGGCAAAATTGATATGCAAATCAAGGTTGAAAATGGTCGCGGTTACGTGCCCGGTAACGTTCGCCGTTATGGGGATGAGTCGCCGAAATCGATTGGCCGTATCGTATTGGATGCCTCATTTTCTCCGGTGAAGCGAGTCAGCTATACCGTTGAAAGTGCGCGTGTTGAGCAGCGTACCGATCTGGATAAATTGGTTCTGGAAATAGAAACCAATGGTGCAGTGACCGCAGAAGATGCAGTTCGTGCATCAGCCAAGATTTTGGTTGAGCAGTTGGCTGTATTCGCTCAGTTGGAAGGTAGCGAATTGGCTGCGTTCGATCCACCTGCGCAGCGCAGTTCGCAACAATTTGATCCCATCCTGTTGCGTCCTGTGGATGAACTTGAACTCACGGTTCGTTCAGCCAACTGCCTGAAAGCAGAAAATATCTACTACATCGGTGATCTGATCCAGCGCACCGAAAATGAACTGCTGAAGACCCCAAATCTGGGTCGAAAATCTCTGAATGAGATCAAGGAAGTTCTTGCCTCTCGTGGCCTGACATTGGGAATGCGTCTTGAAAGCTGGCCTCCTGCGGGCCTCGACAAGCGTTAATTGATTCAAAAAACTCTCATTTTCGAATGAGGAAGTGCACGGGCAGTACCTAATACGGCTGCTTCGATATTAAATAAAGGAAGCACTATGCGACACGGACACGGACTACGTAAATTAAACCGCACAAGCTCGCACCGCCTGGCGATGTTGCGTAACATGATGAACTCTTTGCTTCAACACGAAGCCATCAAAACCACGTTGCCAAAAGCAAAAGAGCTTCGCCGCGTGGTTGAGCCGATGATTACCTTGGCAAAAGAGCCAACACTGGCCAATAAACGTTTGGCATTTGACCGCCTACGTGACCGCGATATGGTCGTCAAGCTGTTTGCTGAACTGGGCCCGCGCTACAAAGAGCGTCCAGGCGGCTACACACGTATTTTGAAAATGGGTTTCCGTGTTGGCGACAATGCGCCTATGGCTTTGGTTGAATTGGTTGATCGTCCAGATGTTTCTGACGAAATTAAAAACGAAGTTACTTCAAAGTAAGCTATAATAATTACATACCGCGCGGTGGAGCAGCCTGGTAGCTCGTTGGGCTCATAACCCAAAGGTCGTAAGTTCAAATCTTGCCCGCGCAACCAAAATCTAGATTGTAAGATCAGAAACAAAAAATCCCACTTAAAGTGGGATTTTTTGTTTCTGATCTTGTTTATATTTGAGTCTCCATGCTGAGCATAATTGGTTATTTTGGATCAGCTAATTCAATTATTAACGAGTGATGGTTAGGAATTAAAGGCTGCTGAGATACTCACTGTACTTGCTCAGCAGTTGAGAGTGTGCCTCTTAGTTTCTTGAATAATTTTGAAATCGCAACGCTTTTTTATCATTTATTGATGGCTGCCAACGCATAAAGAGCATGTGCTGACAGCCTTTTTAATGCAGAAAATGTCGCTTTCGGGTCAGAGCAACTGCGATTCAGTCCGGTAACACCGCTGTCACCTCAATCTCGATTTTTGCGCGCGACTCCATCAGCGCCGCCACTTGAACGCATGTCATGGCCGGGAAGTTGCGGCCCATTACCTCGCGGTACACGCCGCCGATTTCCTTCAGCCGGGCGTTGTATTCGACGCTGTCAACGACGTACCACGTCATACGCACCATGTGCTCGGGACCGGCACCGCCGGCTTTGAGGATGGCGGCAATATTTTGCAGCGTCTGGCGGGTCTGGGCGACGAAATCATCGGTTTCGAACTGTTGGGCGGCATTCCAGCCTATCTGGCCGCCGACGAAAAGCAGGGCGCCACGCGCCAGGATGCCGTTGGCATAGCCTTTAGGTTCAGCCCAGTCGGGCGGCTGGAGTTTGGTGATCATGGTGTTTCCGGTAGGTTTTGAAGATAAGGTTGCAAGGCGTAACGCAGGTCGTCGGGAATTCGCACCGGCTTGCCGTGCGGGATTTCGGAATAGACGACCACACCGGTCGCTCTTAATTTAATAGCTGCTGGCGCTTTCCCTGCTTGCACAGAAGCCCGAATTTCATAGTAAATGCCCAGACTGGCGCCGCCGATCTTGGTTAGCGACAGCGTGATGTCCAGCAGGTTGCCGTTGCGGCACATGCCGAGAAACTCGGTTTTCATGTCGACGATGGGGACGCCGTAGCCGCTGGCAATCATTTCATGCTCGGGATGGCCGATGTGCGCCAAAAAGTCTTCCTGCACTTCATGCAGCAGCACATAAAACTGCGGGTAAAAAACAATGCCCGCCGGGTCGCAATGGTGAAAGCGCACCAACTTTTGCGTCGTGAAGTTCATGGCTTGCGTAACTTGAAACGCTGCAGCTTGCCGGTTTCGGTACGCGGCAGTTTGGGCAAAAATTCGATCTGGCGCGGGTACTTGAAGGGCGCGAGCATGGCCTTGACGTGGTCTTGGAGGGTTTTGATCATGACCGTATCGCCGGTCTGGCCGGGTTTAAGCACCACGAAGGCCTTGACGACCATGCCCCGGTCTTCATCGGGCATGCCGACCACGCCACATTCGGCCACCGCCGGGTGCTTGAGCAGCGCGTCTTCAACTTCCGGCCCGGCCACGTTGTAGCCCGCCGTGATGATCATGTCGTCATCGCGCGCCTGGTAGAAAAAGTAATCGTCCGCGTCTTGCATGAAGGCGTCGCCGGGATAGTTCCAGCCGTCCTTCACGTAATTGCGCTGGCGCTCGTCATCCAGATAGCGGCAGCCGGTCGGGCCGATCACCGCCAGCCGGCCAATGCTGCCGCGCGGCACTTCCGCGCCGTTGTCATCGACCACTTTGGCGGTGTAACCGGGAACGACCTTGCCGATGGCGCCCGGCCGCACGTCGTCGGGCGTCGAGGAAATGAAGATGTGAAACATCTCGGTCGCGCCGATGCCGTCAATGATCTCGATGCCAGTCGCGTTTTTCCAGAGCTGGCGGGTGGCGTCAGGCAGGCTTTCGCCGGCGCTGACGCACAGCCGCAATGCTGGCACGCTGTGCAGCCGGGCAAAAGCGGCCATCTGGCGGTAAAACGTCGGTGCGGTGTAACAGATGGTTGCGCCCACATGCTTGATGAGTTGCACCATCGCCTCGGGGGTGTAGGCAATCGACGGGTAATAGACCGACGCGCCGGCCCACATCGGAAAGATCAGCATGCCGCCCAGCCCGAAGGTGAAAGCCAGCGGCGGCGAGCCCATGACGATGTCGTCGGGCCGTGCCTGAAGCACCTGGCGCGGCCAGGCTTCGCAGGCGGCCAGCACGTCGCGGTGGCTGTGAACCGCCGACTTGGGTTTGCCGGTGGTGCCTGAGGTGAAGGCCATCATGGCAATGTCGTCGGCGGCGACCGGGCAGGGCGTGAAATGGCCGTCTTTTTGCGCGGCTAGCACGGCCATGCAGCCGGACTCGCGCATCAGGTTGAACGGGATGATGGCTTGCAGCGTGCCGCTTTGCGACTGGGCAATCTGCAATTCTTCCAGCAGGGTTGCATCGCACAGCGCCAGCGCGGGCCGGGCTTTTTCAATGATCTCGCCCAGTTCCTTGGCGCGCAGCAGCGGCATCGTCGCCACGGCCACCAGCCCGGCCTGCACCACGGCCAGCCAGCCCAGCGCCATGCCGATGGAGTTACCGCCGCGCAGCAGCACGCGGTTACCCGGCACCAGCTTGAAGTCTTGCGTCAACACCTGCGCAATGCGGTTGACGCGGTCCAGCGCATCGGCGTAAGTCAGCGTGATCCGGTCCGAGCGCAGCATCGGCCGGTCGGCATGACCGGCCTTGAAAGCGCGTGCGAACAGCGTCTCGACCAGATTGGCCTGCGCCGCAATGTTCAGCTCGGGCAGGCGTGAATAGTCCAGCGTCGGCCATTGTTCTAGCGGCGGCAGGCGCTCCTGTACGAAGCGGTCGGTTTGCGCGGAGGCGGTGTGGACAAGAGAGGTCATGATTGCAATACCGCCTTTCCAATGATCAGTTGTTGCACTTCGGTCGCACCTTCATAAATGCGCAGCGAGCGGATGTCGCGATACAGGCTTTCGACCTTGGTACCGACCTTGACGCCCAGGCCGCCGTGCATCTGCAGTGCCATGTCGATGACGCGCTGGGCGTTTTCGGTCGCTAGCATTTTTGCCATCGCCGCTTCTGCTGTCACCCGCACCGGGCTGCCTCGGCGTTCGCCTTCGTCGCGCAGCCAGGCGGCGCGGTAGGTCAGCAGCGCCGCCGCATCGACCATCGCCGCCATTTCGCCGAGTTTGGCCTGCGTCAGCTGAAAGTCGCCCAGCGTCTGGCCGAACATCTTGCGGGTTTTGGCGTGCTGCACGGCCTCAAGCAGTGCGCGCCGTGCCATGCCCAGGGCCGCGCCAGCGACCGAGGCGCGAAAGATATCCAGCGTCTGCATCGCCAGCTTGAAGCCGCCGTTCAGCGCGCCGAGTTGGGCGGTTTCGGCGAGTTGGCAATCGTCAAAGCGCAGCGTGGCCAGCGGATGCGGTGCCATCACGGCGATGTGCTCGCTGCTGTCCAGTCCGGGCGTCGTGGCGTCAATGATGAAGGCGGTGATGCCGCGCGTGCCCGCGTCCAGGTCGGTCTTGACAAAGGTGACGTAGAAATCGGCGATGCCGCCGTTGCTGATCCAGGTCTTGCTGCCGTTGATACTCCAGCCGTCTGCCGTTTGCACGGCTTGTGTCGTCATTGCGCCGGCGTCCGAACCGGCGTCGGCTTCGCTGAGCGCAAACGCGGCTATCTTTTCACCGCTGGCAACCTGCGGCAGATAAGCGGCTTGCTGGGCGGGCGTGCCAGCCAGCGTGATCGCGCCGCTGCCCAAACCCTGCATGGCAAACGCAAAATCAGCCAACGGAGAATGAAAGGCCAGCGTTTCGCGCAGGATGACCAGTGCGCGCGAGTCGAGCTTGTCCAATGCGCCGCCCAGCGCGCCGTCGCTGCCGGCAGGCACGCAGTAGCGCAGCCAGCCGCTGTCGCCCAACCGCTTGACCCATTCCCGGCAGGCTTTTCGGTCGTCGCTTTCGTCTACCTGCTGGGCGCAAATCCACTCGGACAGCCGGGGCCCGAGTTCGCGGTGAACGTCGTCAAAAAAAGGCAGTGCCAGATGGGTCGTGCTTGATTGCATGCGTAAGCTTTCTGTGCGGGGGGTTAAGCGGTCAGTCGCCCTGAAACACGGGCTTTTGTTTGGCGGCAAAGGCTTCGTAGGCGCGCGTGAAGTCCTGCGTTTGCATGCAGATGGCTTGCGCCTGCGCTTCGGCTTCTATCGCCTGGTCCAGCGTCATGGCCCATTCCTGGTGCAGCATGGTTTTGGTCATGCCGTGGGCAAAGGTCGGGCCACTGGCCAGCTGGTGCGCCAGCTTGTGGGCGGCGTCCAGCAGTGCATCGGGCGCATGCAGGGCGTTGAAAAATCCCCACTGCAAGCCTTCTTCGGCGCTCATGGCGCGGCCAGTGAACAACAACTCTGACGCGCGGCCCTGACCAATCAGGCGCGGCAGTAGCGCGCACGCGCCCATGTCGGCACCGGCCAGTCCGACGCGGGTGAACAGAAAAGCCGTTTTGGCCTGCGCCGTTCCCAGCCGCAAGTCGGCGGCCAGCGCCATCATCGCGCCTGCACCAGCGCAAATGCCGTCAATTGCCGCCACGATGGGCTGCGGACAGGCGCGCATCGCCTTGATCAAATCGCCCGTCATGCGGGTGAATTCCAGCAGCTCGGGCATGCTCATTTGCGTCAGCGGGCCGATGATTTCATGCACGTCGCCCCCCGAGCAGAAATTGCCGCCCGAACCCGTCAGCACCACGGCTTTCACGTCGGTCGCGTAATTCAGCGCGCGAAACAGGTCGCGCAATTCGGCGTACGAGGCAAAAGTCAGCGGGTTTTTACGCTCAGGGCGGTTCAGCGTCAGGGTAGCGACGCCGCCCTCAAACGCATAGGCGAAATGCTGCGCCTGGTAAGAAGCCAGCGCGTCAAACTGCGCGTGCATGGGGTTGGCCGGGCCGATGTAATGTTTCATGTCGTTTCCAGTGCGGTGTCTTTGTAATGCGCTTTGACCTTGCCCAGCAGCCGGTGCAGGGCGTCCACTTCAGACGAGCTCAAGCCGTCAAATGCGGCCACGATCCAGTTTTCATGCTGGCGTGCCATGTCGCCAAACAGGCTGCGGCCACGGGGCGTCAGGCGCACCCGGTAGGCGCGGCGGTCGCCTGCAACTTCAACCCGCTCGACCAGCCCTTCGTTGACCAGCTGGTCGGTGATGCCGGTCACGTTGCCGCCGGTCACCATCATGCGGCGCGACAGCTCGTTCATCTTCAGCCCGTCGGGGTTGCGCTCCAGCTGCGCCATCAGATCGAAGCGGGGCAGGGTGGTTTCAAACTGCGCGCGCAACTCGGTGCGCACCTGCTTTTCGACCAGTTGCGTCAGCGTCAGCATGCGCAGCCAGAGCCGCAGGGCTTGTGGATGCTCGCTGTGGCCTCTTGCTTCCATATCCATTGAATGTTCCTTGTACCCGTATTACTATGCTTTTAATAGCTGCCAGCGCACGTCTGCTGTGCGCCAGCGCCTGTTTTGTCTTGAATAAGTGCAAACCGGGCTGATGCAGACAGTCAGGCGGTCTGTTTACTCCTTATTTGATAGCTGGTTGCGCCCGCTGCGCTTGCGCCACCAGCTCTTTTTGCTTGAAAAGCTCGCGGTAGAGCTGGTCGCGGCCGCTCAGGTACGGCTGGGGCCAGCTCACTTGCTGGCTTTGCAGTTTGGCGGCTTCATGCAGCGTCCAGGCCGGATCGGCCAGGTGCGGCCGGGCCAGCGCGCACAGGTCGGCGCGACCAGCGGCAATGATGCTGTTGACGTGATCGGCTTCGGAAATCGCACCGACGGCAATCGTCTGGATGCCGACTTCGTTGCGGATGCGGTCGGCAAACGGCGTCTGGTACATGCGGCCATAGACCGGCTGGGCGTCGCGCGTGGTCTGGCCCGACGACACGTCGATCACGTCGCAGCCGGCGGCCTTGAACAGTTTGGCAATTTCTACAGCATCGTCGGCGGTGTTGCCGTCGGGTGTCCAGTCGTGTGCCGAAATGCGCACGCTCATCGGCAACTGCGCAGGCCAGACTTCGCGCATGGCGCTGAACACTTCAAGCGGGAAGCGGCAGCGGCTTTCAACAGAACCGCCGTACTCGTCGTTGCGCAAGTTGGTCAGTGGCGTGATGAAGCTTGACAGCAAGTAGCCGTGCGCACAGTGCAGTTCCAGCCAGTCAAAACCGGCTTCAACGGCATAACGGGTGGACTGCAAAAACTCGGCCTTGATGCGGTCCATGTCGGCGCGCTTCATGGCGTGCGGCACTTGATTGCTCGGGCCGTAGGCCACGGCACTGGCCGCCAGCAGCGGCCAGTTGCCCTCGGGCAGCGGTTCGTCGGGCGATTCCCAGCCGACTTGCGTGGAACCCTTGGGGCCGCTGTGGCCGAGCTGCAAACCGAGCTTGGCGCTCGTGCCCGAGGCGTGGACAAAATCGGCAATCCGCTTGAACGCCAGCATTTGCGTGTCGTTCCACAGCCCGGTGCAGCCCGGCGTGATGCGCCCTTCGGCATCAGGCGAGGTCATTTCGACGAACACCAGCGCCGCACCGCCCAGCGCCCGCGCGCCCAGATGCACCAAGTGGAAATCCTGCGCCACGCCATCGACCGCGTTGTACATCGCCATCGGCGAGACGACGATGCGGTTTTTGAGTTCCAGGCCGCGTACTTTCAACGGCAGCAGCATCGGCGGTGGCGGTGCTTTTTCAGTGCTTTTGGCCAACCATTGTTCATAACCCTGCAACCATTTGGCATCGCGCACGCGCAGGTTTTCGTGGCTGATGCGCTGGGAGCGCGTCATCATCGAATAGAAAAACTGCTCGGCTTCCATGGCGCTGTAGCGGTTGACGTTCTCAAACCATTCGGTCGAATTGCGCGCCGCGTTCTGGATTTTCAGCACTTCGACGGAGCGCACGGCTTCATACGCCTGCAGCGCCGCATCGGTTTCGGGATTGGCTGCAAAGCAGCGCGCCAGCTCAATCGCGTCTTCCAGCGCCAGCTTGGTGCCGCTGCCAATCGAAAAGTGGGCAGTGTGGGCGGCGTCGCCCATCAGCACGATGGGGACGCGCTTGCCTTCGATGGTTTCATGGTGAACCCAATGACCGCAGACCACGCGCGGAAAGCGGATCCAGATGGCCGAGCCGCGTACATGCGTGGCGTTGTTCATGAGCGGGTTGCCGTCCAGGTACTTGGCAAACAGCCGTTCGCAAAACGCAATGCCGTCTTGCTGGCTCATCTGGTCCAGGCCGTGCGCTTTCCAGACCGCTTCGGGCGTTTCGACGATGAAGGTCGACGTAGTGGCATCGAACTGATAGGCATGGGCGGCAAACCAGCCGTGTTCGGTCTGCTCGAAAGCGAAGGTGAACGCGTCAAATTTCTTGTGCGTGCCGAGCCAGACAAAGCGGCAATTGCGCAATTCCACATCAGGCTGATAGGTAGCGGCGTAACGGGTGCGGATGCGGCTGTTCAGGCCGTCGCTGGCAATCACCAGGTCGGCGTTGTATTGCGCGGCAATGGCCTGGTCGTCCTGCACGTCGGTTTCAAACACCAACTCGACGCCGAGTTCAATGCAGCGGTCTTGCAGGATGTTGAGCAGCCTCTTGCGGCCAATGCCGCAAAAACCGTGGCCGCCCGAGCGCACAATGCGGCCCTTGAAAAACATCTCGACGTCGTCCCAGTGGTTGAACGCGTCACCGATCAGCTGGGCGCTGACCGGGTCGGCCACCTGCAGGTTGCCCAGCGTCTGATCCGACAGCACCACGCCCCAGCCAAAGGTGTCGAACGGGCGGTTACGCTCGACGATCGTGATGCGATGGGCGGGGTTTTGCAGCTTCATCAGAACGCCGAAATACAAACCGGCGGGGCCGCCGCCAAGGCAAAGGATGTGCATGGAATGCGTAACCTATAGATTAATCTTGCCTTAATTGTTTAGGGTTAAAGTATTTTCGTCAAGCAGATTTTCCCTTGGGCGCATAAATTTTCAGCCCCCGCTGCATCGGGCTGATAGCGGGGTTTTCAGGGTGCCTGAAAGCCGTCGGCCCGGAAGGTCAGCACCAGCGTGTCGCGCAGGCCAGCGTCGGGCGCTTCGTCATCGGCCGGAAACAGGGGCGTGGTTTCGTGAATCACGCGTTCGTCGTCCAGCAGCAGCGCCGTCAGCGGCTCCTGCATCAAAAAGCGCATGCCGTTCGGGCCATGCGCATCGAACACGCGGGTTTCGCCGCCCTTGACGCCGCGCCGGGCGACCAGCAACACCACCACAAAATCCACGCCATCGCGGTGCGCGCCTTCGGGCGTCGGCCGGCCCACGCCTTCAGCGGTGTCGATGCGGAACTGGTGCGCTTCGATGTACCAGCGCGGCACCGGCTTGACCTGGGCAAACAGCTGGCCCAGTTGGCTCAGCAGTTCAGTCCAGGCCGGTGCTTGGGCCACGGCGGGCTCCACCGGTTCAAACCAGCGCTCAAAACCGCCATGCAGCGCGTTGTAGCTGGTGGGTTGCCAGTGCGCCCGGTGCGGGGTTTGCGTCAGTGTGTTGGCCGTCAAGTCCTGGATGAAACACGCATGGCGGCGACGGCGGTAACGCCCGCCATCCTTGAGGTGGGCGTCGGGCGGCAGTCGATTCCAGGACTCGGCCAGCGCCTGCCATTGCTGCGTCCAATTGGGGACTGGAAGTTGCAGGCTGCTGGTGAATTCGGCAGGCATCAGCAGGCTCAGGCCGTCCTGGCGAAGGGACTGGTCGGCGGGTTTTTGAACAGTGGCGATATTAAACATAGGCGTTATTTTGCTTGACGCCGCCGGGCCCGGCGAACCGATTTTTGTGGCCTGGGGCTGGCGGCTGCAGGAAGTGCGTCTGGCCTACACAGCCGGCCACCAAAGCTGCCGATAATGAAGCCGTTGTTTTAACCAGAGGAGCATTCAATGCTGTACAGATTCAAATCAAAAAATATGGGCGATGTGATCATGACCGAGGTCGTTGGCCGCCAAATCCTGGAGATCATTGGCAAGCCGCCTGCTTTCAAAGGCATCTTGCTGGTAGACCAGATGCCCGCCGCCATTCAGGCGCTTGAAGCGGCCATCGCGCTGGAAGAATCAAACGATCACGAAGAGGACGACCTGTTGCCCGATGGCATCGGCCTGCACCAGCGCGCCAAACCCTTTATCGACATGCTGCGCTTTAACCTTCAAAAGGGCGAAGAAGTGGTCTGGGGCGTTTGAGCTTTATCTGCCTGCCAGATGCAAAAAAGCCCCGGAAACGGGGCTTTTTTGCATCTAGCACAAACGCTTTTTCAATCGACCTTGGCGCCCGAAATCTTCACGATCTGAGCCCATTTCTTGTGCTCGGCGTTGATGAAGGCGGTGAACTGCTGCGGCGTGTCGCCGCCCGCAATAGCGCCCTGCGCCAGCAGCTTTTCCTTGATGGCGGGCGTGTTCAGTGACTTGGCGGCTTCTTGCTGGATGCGGCTGATGATGTCAGGCGGCGTGCCGGCAGGCGCCAGCAGGCCAAACCAGGAACTGGCCTCAAACCCCTTGAACGCCGGGCCGCCGGCTTCCTCGATTGTCGGCACGTCGGGCAGCGCGGGCGAGCGCTGCGCACTGGTCACGGCCAGCGCCTTGAGCTTGCCTGACTTGATCAGCTGCATCGACGAGGGCAGGTTGTCAAACATCACGTCCATGTCGCCGCCCACCATCGCCATCAGTGCCGGGCCTGAGCCGCCGTAGGGGAAATGCACCATGTGGGTGCCGCTCATGCTCTTGAACAGCTCGCCGGCCATGTGGATCGAGGTGCCGTTGCCGCTGGACGCCATGTTGAACTTGCCGGGCGTGGCCTTGGTCGCGCGGATGAAGTCGGTCACGTTGTTGATGCCGGCGGCTTTGGCTTTTTCGGCGTTCACCACCATCACATTGGGCACGCCGGCGACTAGCGTGATGGGCGCAAAGTCCTTTTGCGGATCAAAGGCCAGCTTACTGTAGAGCGCCTTGTTGATGCCGTGCGTGCCGACGGTTCCCATCAGCAGGGTGTAGCCGTCGGGTGCTGACTTGGCCACCACATCGGCGCCGATGTTGCCGCCCGCTCCGGAGCGGTTTTCGACGACAAAAGGCTGGCCAAAGGCCCTGGACAATTCGGGGGCCATCGCGCGGGCCAGGATGTCGGTCGTGCCGCCGGGGGCAAACGGCACGACGATCTTGACCGGACGTGTCGGCCATGTGCCTTGGGAAAAAACCGGATTCGCTATGAAAATAGTAGCTGCTGCTGCCGCCGACCAGGCAAGCACATGGCGTCGATTTGGCTTGAAATAAGGCATGAACATAGTCTCCGTGGGTATTCTGGCTATCACCATAGCCGTGAGCGGCTGCAGTTTCAACAGGGTTAATCCGGGCATGAAAAAAGCCGCCTGGCAATCACCGGACGACTTTTTAGAGAATGCGGGGTGGATCAGTCGGCGAATTTGCCGGCAGCTTCAATCACGGGTTTGAGCTTGGCCATCTCGGCGGCCACAAAAGCCTTGTGCGCGGCAGGCTCGACACGTTTGTCTATCACCACGACAGCGCCCAGGCCTTCTTGCTTCTTGATGAATTCAGGGTCTTTGAGGGCCAGTTTCAGGGCGGTATTGAGCTGGGCCAGCACCGCCGGTGGTGTGCCCTTGGGTGCATACAGGCCGTGCCAGATGGTCAGGTCAAAGCCTTTCAGGCCCATTTCCTGCAGGGTTGGCAAATCCTTGAGCAGTTTGTTGTTTTTCAGGGGTTTGGCTGTCGTGACCGCATAGGCCTTGACGCGGCCGGCTTCAATCTGGCCGGTGGTGTTGGTGGTCTGGTCGCACATCATGTCGACCTGGCCGCCGACCAGCGCATTCATGGCCGGCGCCGTGCCGCCAAACGGAATCGTGGTCATGGCCTCCTTGGCGTTGATGGCGGTTTGCCACATCAGGCCGCACAGGTGCGAGGCTGATCCCAGCCCGGCGTGGGCGATATTGAGCTTGCCGGCATTGGCGCGAATGTAGTTTTCCAGGTCGCGGTAGGTGTTGGCTTCGAGTTGTGGCTTGCCGATCAGCGTCATCGGCACTTCGTTGATCATGCCGAGGTATTCGAAGTCTTCGAGCGGCTTGTACTGCAGCTTGCGGTACAGGCCGGGCGCGGCGGCCATGCCGATGTGGTGCAGCAGCAGCGTGTGGCCATCGGGCGCGGCCTTGGCGACCTTGTTGGCGCCGATGGTGCCGCCGGCACCGTTCACGTTTTCAACGACGAAATTGGCGCCGCCGCCCATGGACTTGCGCAGGGCTTCGGCCAGGTCGCGCGCCACGCGGTCAGTCGGGCCGCCCGCTGCGAACGGCACCACGATGCTGACGGGCTTGGAGCCGGGAAAGGTTTGCGCGTTGACCGAAAAAAGGGTGGCAGCAGCGGCGACAAGAACTAACAGGCGTTTCATGAACTGTTCCTTTGAAATGAATGCGCTAGTCTAAGTGCTGGGTCTATGGTGCACAACGCGGGAACTACTTAGGGGAAGTCCCTTTGTCGGCGGGTCATTGGTAGCTTCGGGCGTCCTCGATCACCTTGCCGTCGTTGGCCAGGCTTGCCGGGGCGACCAGCTCGACCGCGCCGCGCAGTTTGGTCACGTCGCGGATGGCTTCGCTGATGCGCTGCTCCAGCCCCTCGGGCGCCGACGTGGTTTCGACCTTCAGCGTCATGCGGTCGTTGGCCATCTCGCCGCTGACGACCAGCCTGGCCTTGATGACTTCGGGAAAACGCCGGGCAATCTCGGCAATTTGCGCCGGATGCACGAACATGCCGCGCACCTTGGTGGTTTGGTCGGCCCGGCCCATCCAGCCCTTGATGCGGGTATTGGTACGGCCGGTCGGGCAGGGGCCGGGCAGCACGGCCGACAGGTCGCCGGTGCCAAAGCGGATCAGCGGATAGGCGGGGTTCAGCGTGGTCACGACCAGCTCGCCGACTTCGCCCTCGAGCACCGGGTCGCCGGTGCCGGGCCGGACAATCTCGACGATCACGCCTTCATCGAGCACCAGGCCTTCGCGCGCTTCGGTTTCATAGGCAATCAGCCCGAGGTCAGCGGTGGCATAGCACTGGTAGCCGGCAATGCCGCGCTCGGCCAGCCAGTCGCGCAATGAAGGCGGAAACGCTTCGCCCGACAGCAGCGCCTTGGTCACGCTGGGCAGTGCCACCTTCATGTCGGCGGCTTTTTCGACAATGATTTTCAGGAAGCTTGGCGTGCCGATGTAACCTGCGGGTTTGAGCTCGGCCATGGCCTGCACCTGCTGCTCGGTCTGGCCGGTGCCGCCCGGAAACACGGTGCAACCCAGCGCATGTGCGCCGCTTTCCATCATGGAGCCGGCCGGCACGAAATGGTAGGAAAAGCAGTTGTGGACCAGTTCGCCGGGCCTGAAACCCGCCGCATACAGGGCACGGGCCATGCGCCAGTAGTCGCGCCGCGTGCCTTCGGGCTCGTAGATCGGGCCGGGGCTGGAAAAGACGCGCGGCATGGCAGCGCCAAACCCAATCGTGCTGAAGCCGCCAAACACGTTGTGCGCGCGCTGGGCCTGCTGGCGTTCGAGCAACTCGGACTTGCGCGTCACCGGCAGCGTGGCCAGCGCGGCGCGGCTGGTGATCGTGGCCGGATCAATGCCTGCCAGGATTTCAGCAAACGCGGGCGAAGCGCTGCGCGCATGGGCGATCTGCACCGGCAGGGCGGCCAGCAGCGCGGCTTCGCGTTCGGCAGGGGTGCGGGTTTCCAGCGCATCCATGTGGAGTGATGTCATGAAAGGGTGTTGGGTTAAGGGTTAAAGCAGGCGGGAATACGGGTTGAAGTTATGGGCGCATGCAGCAACCCTCAGCCAGCCAGAGACACCGAATCGGCTTTGCAAGGCCGCAGGCGAAACGGAGCGTACAGAGGGCAGCGCAGTCCGAAAAGCGACAAGCTTGAAGGCCGTTTTCCCCATCCAGCCAGGGCCGCGGGACTGGCTTCGCCAGACCGCAGGCGCAGCGGCCCCCTCGGGGGGCAGGAAGCCACACGCAGTGGGCGACCGTGGGGGTCTTCCACTTGGGGCCATCAAGCCAACCAGCGCTTGCGACGCTTGTAGCTTTTCGCGTCCTTGAAGCTCTTGCGTTCACCGCCGCCAACGCCGAGGTAGAACTCTTTCACGTCCTCGTTGTTGGCCAGGTCGCTGGCAATGCCGTCCATCACCACCCGGCCTGACTCCATGATGTAGCCGTAGTCGGAATACTTCAGCGCCATGTTGGTGTTCTGCTCGGCCAGCAAGAAGGTGACTTTTTCCTTGGTGTTCAGGTCTTTCACGATGTTGAACACTTCTTCAACGATTTGCGGCGCCAGTCCCATCGACGGCTCGTCAAGCAGCACCATGCTCGGGTTGGTCATGATGGCGCGGCCAATCGCGCACATCTGCTGCTCGCCGCCCGAGGTGTAGGCGGCCTGCGAGGTGCGCCGGGTTTTCAGGCGCGGAAAGTAGTTGTAGACCTTTTCCAGGTTGGCGGCAATCTCGCCCTTGTTGCTGCGGGTGTAGGCGCCGGTCATCAGGTTTTCCTCGATGGTCAGGTGGGCAAAGCAGTGCCGTCCTTCCATCACCTGCACCACGCCGCGCTGCACCAGGTCGGCCGGCGAGAGGTTCTCGATGCGCTCGCCGCGCAGCTCGATCGAGCCCTTGGTGACGGCGCCGCGCTCGCCCTGCAGCAGGTTCGAGATGGCGCGCAGCGTCGTGGTCTTGCCGGCGCCGTTACCGCCCAGAATGGCCACGATGCTGCCTTCAGGCACCTGCAGCGAAACGCCCTTCAGGACAAGAATCACATGGTTATAGATGACCTCGATGCCGTTGACGTTCAGAACGATTTTTTTGGGTTCCATAAGGTTTCTCTGTAATCGGAGTCGGTGCCAGTGTCTTTGCCAGGCGGGAGGCTTGGCGCGCAAACCTCTCGCCTGGCAGCTCCCGCGAGGAGCTGCTTTTCCTTGCGCCGGCGCTCAGGCCGGCGCAAGGGTTCATGCCCTTAAGACTGGCAGTCCGCCGGGGTGCGGCGGGTCATCTTCTTGTCGGCCAGGTACTTGTCGGCACCGGCCTTGACCAGGGGTTTCATGATCTGGTCGTCTGACTGGTACCAGTCAGAGGTCATGTTCCACTTCTTGCCGTCCCAGGTTTGCACGCGTGCCCAGGTCGAGCCCATGTGGTCGGCGCAACTGGTGGACAGGGGACGCATCACGTCCTTGAAGCCCAGTGCGTCGAGTTTTTTCTGGTCAAGCGACAGGTTTTCAAGGCCCCAGCGCACTTGCTCGCCGGTCATGACCTTGCCCTTGCCGAAGCGCTCCTGCGCGCGGCGCACGGCCTCGATGCTCAGCATCTGGATGATCGCGCCACGGGTGTACAGCACCGAGCCGACTTCGTCCTTCGGACCCGTGCCCTGGCCTTTGTCATGCACCAGTTTCAGGATGTCCTGCATGACCTTGGACTGGGTGCCCGATCCGTTGAGTGCCAGCGCCTGGTAGCCCTTGGCGCCTTCACCCACGTCGCGCACATCAGGCTCGGCACCAGCCCACCACACGCCATACAGTTTCTCGCGCGGGAAGCCGGTGGCCTGGGCTTCTTTCAGGGCGGTGGAGTTCATCACGCCCCAGCCCCACAGCAGCACATAGTCAGGGCGGGCCTGACGCACCTGCAGCCAGGCGGCTTTTTGCTCGACGCCGGGCGCCGTCACGGGCAACAGTTGCAAGTCAAAACCGTGCATCTTGGCGCGTTCCTGCAGCAGCGGAATCGGCTCCTTGCCGAACGGGCTGTCATGGTAAACCAGCGCAATTTTCTTGCCCTTGAGCTTGTCCATGCCACCGGCGCTCTTGCCGATGTGCTGGATCAGGATGTCGGCGGCGGTCCAGTAGCTGCCCATCAGCGGGAAGTTCCACTTGAAGGCCATGCCGTCTTGCGCCACCGACAGGCCGTAGCCCAGCGTGATCAGCGGAATTTTGTCCACCGGGGCTTTTTCGGTCAGCGCAAAGGTGATGCCGGTGGCCTGCGGGTCGATTAGGGCCACTCCCGGGCGATTTTTCAGGCGCTCATAGCATTCCACGCCCCGGTCGGTGGCGTAGCCGGTTTCGCATTCTTCGTAGGTGATCTTCACGCCGTTGATGCCGCCGTCGCGCGCGTTGACCATCTTGATGTAGTCCTGCTTGCCGTTGGCCCAAGGCGTGCCGTTGGGCGCGTAAGGGCCGGTGCGGTAAGACAGCAGCGGGAAAAACTGCTCTTTGTCCTGCGCCAGGGCGCTGGTCGACAGCGATGCCGCCCCAGCGGCGAGCACGGTCGCAGCAATCACGAGTTTGGAAAGCTTCATGGATGTCTCCTTGGTATAAAAATAGGGAAGCACGGTGAGAAAACGAAGGTCTTGCAGGAATGCTTTAGTGGGGAAATGGCCAGAGGCGCATCTTCTGTTTGCCCATCGACCACAGCCTAGCCAGGCCGTGCGGCTCGACGATCAGGAACCAGACAATCAGGCCGCCGAAAATCATCAGCTCGGCATGCGATACGCCAGCGGTTGAAATATCGATGCCAAAGAGCCCCATGAAAGCCGGTAAAAAGCGGTTCAGCGCAATCGGCAGCACAACGATAAAAGCCGCGCCAAAAAAGCCGCCCATGATGGAGCCCAGGCCGCCGATGATCACCATGAACAGCAGGCGAAACGAGATTTCAACCGAGAACGCGGCCGGCTCCCACGAACCCAGGTGCACGAAGGCCCAGAGCGCGCCGGCCATGCCGATGATGAAGGAGCTGACCGCAAAGGCGCTGAGCTTGGCGTACATCGGGCGAATGCCGATGACGGAAGCAGCCACGTCCATGTCGCGAATTGCCATCCATTCGCGGCCAATGGCGCCGCGCACCAGGTTTTTGGCCAGCAAGGCGACGACGACCAGAATGCTCAGGCAAAACAGGTATTTGGCGGTCGGGTTGTCCAGCGGCAGGCCAAACACCTGCAACTGGCTGACCGATACCGAGCCCGATGCCGAGTCATTGGTCAGCCACTTGATGCGCAAAAACATCCAGTCGCTGAAAAACTGTGCGGCCAGCGTGGCCACGGCCAGATACAGGCCCTTGACGCGCAGGCTGGGCAGGCCGAACAGAATGCCGAACGACATGGCGCACAAGCCGCCCAAAATCAGCGCCGGAATCAGCGGCAGACCTGGAAGGCGGACAAAAAAGTTGTAGGCGCCGTAAGCCCCGACCGCCATGAACGCGCCCGAGCCGAGCGAAATCTGGCCGCAGTAACCGACCAGGATGTTCACCCCGATGGCCGCCAGCGACATGATGACCAGCGGAATGAAAATCGAAGCATAGAGGTAGTCGCTGGCCAGCAGCGGCACGCCAATGAAGGCAAAGGCAATCAGCAGTCCGATGGCAATGCGGTCTTGCGTGATCGGGAAGATTTGCTGGTCTGCCCGGTAAGTCGTCTTGAACTGGCCGTTTTCGCGGTAGAGCATAGGAGTCTTCGGTTAACGATGTGAAATATAGAAAGCAGGCCCAGGGAGGGCGGAGCTGACCGCTGCCTTCTTAAACCAGCCGGGGCCGCAGAACCGGCTTTGCCGGGCTGCAGGCGCAGCGACCCCCTCGGGGGGCAGCGCATTACACGAAGTGAAAAGCGTGGGGGCTTTCATGCTTAGACGCGGTCAATGATCTTTTCGCCGAACAGCCCTTGCGGACGGAACAGCAAAAACACCAGCGCCAGCACATAGGCAAACCAGATTTCAATGCCGCCGCCCACATACGGGCCCAGATAAACCTCGGACAGCTTCTCGCCCACGCCGATGATCAGGCCGCCGATGATGGCGCCGGGCACTGAAGTCAGGCCACCCAGAATCACGACCGGCAAGGCGCGCAGGGCGATGGTGGTCAAGGAAAACTGCACACCCAGCTTGGAGCCCCAGATCATTCCGGACACCAGCGCAACCAGGCCCGCCACGCACCAGACGATGACCCAGATGCGGTTCAGCGGAATGCCGATCGACTGCGCCGCCTGATGGTCATCGGCCACGGCGCGCAGGGCGCGGCCAGTGGTGGTTTTCTGGAAAAAGATACTCAGCAAAATGACCAGCGCGGCCGCGATGGCGGCGGCAATCACGTCTTCCTTGTTGACCAGGATGCCGCCCGGAAACACCGAGTCCAGCATGAAGATCGGGTCTTTGGGCATGCCGATATCGATCTTGTAGATGTCGCTGCCAAACAGCGTCTGGCCCAGGCCTTCGAGGAAATACGCAATGCCCAGCGTGGCCATCAGCAGCGTCGCGCCTTCCTGGTTGACCAAGTGGCGCAGCACCAGACGCTCGATCAGCCAGGCGACGACGAACATCAGCACACCGGCAATTCCAAACGCGATCAGGTTGGCGACGAACAGGTTGTTGATGCCGGTCCAGACCGGAACCCACTCCGAAAAGCGCGCCATCGCCAGCGCCGCGAACAGCACCATCGCGCCCTGCGCAAAGTTGAACACGCCCGACGCCTTGTAGATCAGCACGAAGCCGAGGGCGACCAGCGAATACAGCATGCCGGCCATCAGGCCGCCAATCAGTGTTTCTAAAAAGAATGCCATCTTGTTTTCTTCCGCTGCTTAGTGGCTGGTGCCGAGATAGGCGCTGATCACGTCCGGGTTGTTGCGGACTTCTTCAGGCTCGCCGTCACCGATTTTCTTGCCGTAGTCGAGCACTACGACGCGGTCGGAAATGTCCATCACCACGCCCATGTCGTGCTCGATCAGCACGATGGTGGTGCCGAATTCCTCGTTCACGTCCAGGATGAAGCGGCACATGTCCTGCTTTTCCTCGACGTTCATGCCGGCCATCGGCTCGTCCAGCAGCAGCACTTGCGGCTCCATCGCCAGCGCCCGGCCGAGGTCGACGCGCTTTTGCAGGCCGTAGGGAAGCTGGCCAACCGGCGTTTTGCGAAAGGCCTGAATTTCCAGGAAATCAATAATGCCTTCGACATATTCACGGTGGCGGATTTCCTCGCGTTCGGCCGGGCCGATGCGCAGCGCCTGCATGAAGATGTTGCTTTTGATCTTCAGGTTACGCCCGGTCATGATGTTGTCGATGACGCTCATTCCCTTGAACAGCGCCAGGTTCTGGAAAGTGCGGGCCACTCCCATTTCGGCCACCTGGCGCGAGGACATGTGTGAAAACTTCTTGCCCCGAAAGGTGATAGAGCCTTCCTGCGGCGTGTAGACGCCGTTGATGCAGTTGAGCATCGAGCTTTTGCCGGCGCCGTTGGGGCCGATGATGGAGCGGATCTCATGCTCCTTCACATTGAAGGAAATGTCGGTCAGTGCTTTGACGCCGCCAAACCGCAGGCTGATGTTGTTGACGTCGAGGATGACGTCGCCGGTCTTCTTTTTTGTCATGGTTTTTGTGTTCAGGCCGCAGCTTTGACCGGGGAAAAGGTTTTGGCGTCCGAGAGCTTGAGCGTGGCGCTGACGCTGCCGGTGCGGCCGTCCTCGAACTTGACGACGGTTTCGATGTACTGCTCGGTTTTGCCGGCGTACATCGCCTCGACCAGTACGCCGTATTTGTCGGCAATGAAGCCGCGCTTGACCTTGTTGGTGCGCGTCAGTTCGCCGTCATCGGCATCGAGTTCTTTGTGCAGAATCAGGAAACGGCTGACCTGGCTGCCGGCCAGCAGCGCGTCGCTGGCCAGGTCGGCATTGACCTTTTCAATGCATTCCTGCATCAGCTGGTAGACCTCGGGCTTTTGTGCCAGGTCGGTGTAGCCGGCGTAGGGCAGGTTGCGCCGCTCGGCCCAGTTGCCGACTGCATCGAAGTCGATGTTGATCATCACGCAGACACGGTCGCGGCCATCGCCCAACGCCACGACTTCCTTGATGAACGGGAAGAACTTGAGCTTGTTCTCGACGTACTTGGGCGCGAACATGGCGCCGTCGTTCGGGCCGCCCTTGATGCGGCCTACATCCTTGACGCGGTCGATGATTTTCAGGTGGCCGTTTGCATCCAGAAAGCCGGCGTCGCTGGTGTGGTACCAGCCGTCGGCGGTCAGCACCTCAGCGGTGGCTGCCGGGTTTTTGTAGTATTCCTTGAGCAGGCCGGCCGACTTGACCATGATTTCGCCGTTGTCGGCCACCTTGATGTCGACGCCGCGAATCGGCACGCCCACGGTGTCGGCGCGCGCCTGGTTGTCGGGCTGCAGGCAGACGAACACGGCGGTTTCGGTTGATCCGTAAAGCTGCTTGAGGTTGATGCCGATGGAGCGGTAAAAGCTGAACAGGTCAGGGCCAATGGCTTCGCCGGCGGTGTAGGCCACGCGCACCCGGTTGAAGCCCAGGTTGTTGCGCAGCGGGCCATAGACCAGCACATTGCCGATGGCGTATTTCAGCCGATCCAGTGCGCCGACCGATTCGTCGTTCATCAGTGCCGGGCCGACGCGCCGCGCGACGTTCATGCAGGCTTCAAACATCTTGCGCTTGAGGCTGCCGGCGTCTTCCATGCGGATCATCACGCTGGTCAGCAGGCCTTCAAACACACGCGGTGGTGCAAAGTAATAGGTCGGGCCGATTTCCTTCAGGTCGATGGTCACGGTGCTGGCCGACTCGGGGCAGTTCACCACGTAGCCGCAGGCCAGCCACTGGGCGTAGCTGAAGATGTTCTGGCCAATCCAGGCCGGCGGCAGATAGGCCAGCACTTCCTCGGCGCTGGTCAGCTTGTCGAACTCGGCACCGGCGGTGGCGCGGTCGAGCAGCGTGCTGTGGGTGTGGACCACGCCCTTGGGGTTGCCGGTGGTGCCCGAGGTGAAAAACATGGCGGCCACGTCGCTGGTCTGGAGTTTGGCGACTTCGCTGCGAAACCACTGCGGGTTCTGGCGCGCAAACGCTTCACCGGCTTCGATCAGCGCATCAAGCGGTTCCAGGCCGGGTTCGCTGTACTTGCGCAAGCCGCGCGGGTCGTCGTAATAAATGTTCGAGATTTGCGGGCAGCGGTCACGGATTTCGATCAGCTTGTCGACTTGCTCCTGGTCTTCGACCATGGCAAAGCGCACTTCGGCGTTGTTCAGCGGAAAGACGCATTCAGCGCCCACTGCGTCCTGGTACAGCGGCACCGGAATCGCCCCCAGCGACTGCACCGCCAGCATGGTGGCATACAGGCGCGGGCGGTTGGCGCCAATCACCACCATGTGCTCGCCGCGCCTGAGGCCGGCCTGGTGCAGTCCGGCAGCCAGCTGCTCCACCAGCGCTGCCAGGGCGGACCAGCTGTGGGCCTGCCAGATGCCATATTCTTTTTCGCGCATGGCCGGCGCGGCAGGGCGCTCGGCAGCATGTTTGAGCAGCAATTGGGGGAACGTGGTCTGCATCCGGTCTTTGTCTCCGTGTGGGCGCTTTTTATGGCAAGGCGGCTGTTGTGTGTCCCATAGTAGAGCTGCCTTTGACGCCCAGATGTCGTTACAAAGACAATT
The DNA here is from genome assembly GCF_035984465.1 of Polaromonas sp. CG_9.5. NCBI lineage: Bacteria > Pseudomonadati > Pseudomonadota > Betaproteobacteria > Burkholderiales > Comamonadaceae > Polaromonas > Polaromonas sp. CG_9.5. The sequence continues at coordinate 71,708 of NZ_JAXCHR010000002.1, read as the reverse complement.
TAGGGGTAAGTCCTACTGGGGACAGCCCGGAGTTAGCCACTTTTATCGAATAAAGCGGCCATCACGCGCAACCATGTTCAGTTCCACGAAGCGCGAGGCACTTCTGGATGAATCGGTAAAACTGACCTCGTAGCCGCCCAGGTCGTAATTCTTCATCGCCCAGACGCTGTCGATGAAGCTCGCTTGCGTCGGGTTGCGGCCAGCCCGGCGCAGCGCTTCGGCAAACACCTTGGCATTGACGTAGCCTTCCAGTGCCAGGTGCGAAGGCTCCTGCGTCAGACCGGCGGCTTTCCAGGCCAGCTGAAATTCACGCACCAGCGGCAATACGTTGTTGGTGGGCAGCGGCATGACCTGCGACACGGTGATGCCGGTGGCGTCAGCGCCCATGGCTTTCAGCGTGGCTGCGGCGCCCATGACCGACAGGGCATACAGCGGCAGTCCCTTGCGCTCCTTGCGGATGGCCTTGACAAATTCGACCGTCGGCTGGCCTGCCAGGCCCATCAGCACGGCTTCAGGCTGGGAGGCCGCAATTTTCGTGGCCGCTGCGGCAGCATCTGACGAGTTGTTTTCGACCGTGGCGACGGCGGTTTCGGTCAATTTGCTGCTGGCCATGAATTGCCGGGCCACGCTGGCAACTTCCTTGCCGAAGCCGTTGTTCTGGTGGACGATGGCAATGCGCTTGATGCCGATGGTCGCCAGATGCCGCACCAGGTGTTCTGTTTCATCGGCATAACTGGCGCGGATATTGAACACATTGCGGGCATTTTTGGGCCGGGCCGACGAAGCCCCGGTAAATGGCGCAAAAAATGGAATGCCCGACGCCATCACCGGCGCCAGCATGGCTTCGACCATGGGAGTGCCCAGGCAGTTGAAAATCGCAAAGCAGTTGCGGTCGGCGATAAAACCCTTGGCATTGCTCAAGGCGCGCTGTGTGTCGTAGCCATCGTCCAGAGCGTTCAGTTCAATGGCGCGGCCATTGACGCCACCCTTGGCATTGAGCGCCGAAAAGTACACTTTCGCACCCTGGTTGACGGCTATGCCCAGGTCGGCCAGCGGTCCGGTCAGCGCGGTTGACTGGAAGATTTTCAGCGCGCCAGTGTCTTGCGCCCGCACGGGGACGTGAATGGCCAGGGGCAGGGATGCGAGGGCACCCAACACCCCGCGCCGGGACAATGCGCCCCAGGCAGTGGTGCGGGAATCGGTGTTCAGGGACGATGGGAAGTGGGTCATGCGCTCTTGTTCCGGGTGGGATTGCGGGGAGGGTTAACTGAAGCCGCGACGATGGTAGGTTTGCAGTTGACAATAAATTGTCAATGGCCCGACAATTTAAGGGTTTAACTTGACGCCTGCATGACGCCGAGGTGTTTTTATCAAGAGCCATGTCAACTGATCTGACCCTTCACCAGCGCCGAAGAACTCCCACGCCGGACGAGTCGCGGGGCATTCCCTGGCTGCCCTTGCTGCTTCCCGATGAGCGGGCGCGCGCCGTGGCAAGCCTGCAGGTGGGCGACGCGGCGGCGGGCGACTATGTCTGCCGTGTGGGCAAACCCGTGACCTACTGGTTTGGCGTGGTCGAAGGGCTGCTCAAGATGAGTTCCGACAATGCCCAGGGCATCACCATGACGTTTGCCGGCATGCCGCCCGGCGGCTGGTTCGGCGAAGGCACGGCGCTCAAGCGCGAGCCTTACCGCTACAACATCCAGGCGCTGCGCAAAAGCGTGGTGGCTGGCTTGCCCATCGACAGTTTTCACTGGCTGCTCGACCACTCCATCGGCTTTAACCGTTTTGTGATGAACCAGCTCAACGAGCGCCTGGGCCAGTTCATTGCCGCGCGCGAGATAGACCGCATGAACAACCCCGACCTGCGGGTGGCGCGCAGCCTGGCCGCGCTGTTCAATCCGGTGCTCTACCCGGGCGTGGGGGAGGTGTTGCGCATCACCCAGCAGGAACTGGCCTACCTGGTGGGCCTGTCGCGCCAGCGCGTCAACGAAGCGCTGCGAACGCTGGAGGCACAAGGCACGATTCGCGTCGAATATGGCGGCCTGCGCGTGCTCGACATTGCAGCGCTTCGTTCCAGTATATTTAATGATAAAAACATGCGCTAGCGCACGTTGGACGGGCGCATTCAGCTATTAAAAAAGTAGCTATTACTTCGTCTTGAAGATCATTGGCGCAGGGCGGCGTTTACGCTTTTTTTACAGCCTTTCGCGCAATCTCATCCCTGTTTTTACACGCCTTTCTGGATACTTTGCTCCATTCATTTGAATCAGGAGTGGTGTATGGACATGGTATTTTTGGCCGCAGCCGGCGCGCTGTGGGGCGTGATGGTGTTGTTGGTGCGGGGGTTTGAAAAGCTCGAAGTTCCCGTAGGAGGCCGGCCATGATCAGCCTTGCCGTGATTTATGGTTTTGGCGGCTTTTGCGCCATCTTGCTGCTGGCCTATCTGGTCTATGCGCTGATCTGCGCGGAGGAGTTTTGATGACTTCTTCAAGCGCGGGCCTGCTGGCTCTTTTCCTGGGGTTGCTGCTGGTGCTTTCGTGGCCGCTGGGCATCTGGCTGTCACGCCTGGCCTCGGGCCAGTTGCCGGCCTGGATGAACAAAGTCGAAGCGCCGCTGTACAAACTCGCCGGCACCTCCGCCGACAAATCGATGCCGTGGGGCCAGTACGCACTGGCGGTGCTGGCTTTCAACCTGATCGGCGTGGCGGCGGTTTACGCGCTGCAGCGTTTGCAGGTTGCGCTGCCGCTGAACCCGGCCGGCATGGGTACTATTTCGCCGGACTCGGCGTTCAACACCGCCATCAGTTTTGTCACCAACACCAACTGGCAGGGCTACGGCGGCGAGTCCAGCATGAGCTACCTCACGCAGATGCTGGGGCTGGCGGTGCAAAACTTTTTGTCGGCCGCAACCGGCATTGCCGTGGTGTTTGCATTGTTTCGCGGCTTTATCGCCCGTTCAACCCGCGTGATTGGCAACTTCTGGGTGGATGTGACGCGTATTACGGCGTGGCTGCTGGTGCCGCTGTCGCTGGTGGTGGCGCTGCTGTTTGTCGGTCAGGGCGTGATCCAGAATTTTGACGCCTACAAGGATGTCAACACGCTGGAAACGACCAGCTACCAGGTCGCCAAAAATGGCCCGGACGGGCAGCCCTTGAAGGACGCCAAAGGCGACGCCGTCATGGAAGACGCCAAAACCGGCACGCAAACGCTGGCCATGGGCCCGGTCGCGTCGCAAGAAGCCATCAAGCTGCTGGGCACCAACGGCGGTGGTTTCTTCAACGCCAACTCGTCCCATCCTTACGAAAACCCGACCGCGCTGTCCAACTTGTTGCAGATGCTGTCGATTTTCCTGATTCCGGCGGCGCTGTGCTTTGCCTTTGGCCGCGTGGTGGGTGACCAGCGCCAAGGCTGGGCCGTGCTGGCTGCCATGACCGTGATGTTTGTCGTAGCCGTTATCGCCATTACGCCAGCCGAACAAGCCGGCAACCCCTTGCTGCCAGCGCTGGGTGTCGACCAGACCGCCAGCGTGATGCAGTCCGGCGGCAACATGGAAGGCAAGGAAACGCGCTTTGGCATCAACGGCTCTACTTTGTTTGCGGTGGTGACGACCGGCGCTTCGTGCGGTGCCGTCAACTCGATGCACGACTCCTACACGCCGCTGGGCGGCATGGTGCCGATGGTGATGATGCAGCTCGGCGAAGTGGTGTTTGGCGGCGTGGGCACCGGCCTGTACGGCATGCTGATTTTTGCCATTTTGGCGGTGTTCATTGCGGGGCTGATGATTGGCCGCACGCCTGAATACCTGGGCAAAAAGATCGAGGCGCATGAGATGAAGCTGACCTCCATCGCTATTTTGGTGACGCCGATTGTGGTGCTGGCCGGCACGGCTATCGCGGTGATGACGGGTGCCGGAAAGCTCGGCGTGGCCAACCCCGGCGCGCACGGTTTTTCTGAAATTCTTTACGCCTTTACCTCGGCTGCCAACAACAACGGCAGCGCATTTGCCGGACTGTCTGCCAACACGCCGTTCTACAACACCGCACTCGGCATAGCGATGTGGCTGGGCCGCTTTGGCGTGATCGTGCCGGTGCTGGCCGTGGCCGGGGCGCTGGCGCGCAAGCAGCGCCTGCCTGTTACGGCCGGCACCATGCCGACGCACGGGCCGCTGTTTGTGCTGCTGCTGGTGGGCACCGTGCTGATGGTCGGCCTGCTCAATTACGTGCCTGCGCTGGCGCTGGGCCCGCTGGTCGAGCACCTGATGCTCTGGGCCGGAAAGTAAAGAGAAAAGACCATGAATACAACTGTCAAAAAACCGTTTGTCCTGCTCGACCCGGCGCTGCTCAAGCCAGCCATCGTGTCGTCGTTTGTAAAGCTCAGCCCGCGTGTGCAGTGGCGCAACCCGGTGATGTTTGTTGTCTATATCGGCAGCATCCTGACGACCTTGCTGGGCCTTCAAGCCTTGCAGGGCAACAGCGACACGCCAGCCAGTTTCATTTTTGCCGTGTCGGTGTGGCTCTGGTTCACCGTGCTGTTCGCCAACTTTGCCGAAAGCCTGGCTGAAGGCCGCAGCAAGGCGCAGGCGGCGTCCCTGCGCGGGCTCAAAAAAAGCACCTGGGCGAAAAAGCTCAAGGAACCCAAACATGGCGCTACCTTCTTGCCCGAGCAGGCCGAAAACCTGCGCAAGGGCGACGTGGTGCTGGTCGAAGCCAACGACATGGTTCCGCTCGACGGCGAAGTGATTGAAGGCGTCGCGTCGGTCGATGAAAGCGCCATTACCGGCGAATCTGCGCCTGTGGTGCGTGAATCCGGCGGCGACTTTTCATCCGTCACCGGCGGCACGCGCGTGCTGTCGGACTGGCTGGTGGTGCGTATCACCGTCAACCCGGGCGAATCGTTCCTGGACCGCATGATCAGCATGGTTGAAGGCGCCAAACGCCAGAAGACGCCCAATGAAATTGCGCTGACCATTTTGCTGGTGGCGCTGACCATTGTGTTTTTGGTGGTGACGGTGACCTTGCTGCCGTTCTCGATCTTCAGCGTTGCCGCCGCAGGCACCGGCACGGTGGTCAGCCTGACCGCACTGGTGGCCTTGCTGGTCTGCCTGATTCCGACCACCATCGGCGGACTGCTGTCGGCCGTAGGCGTGGCTGGCATGAGCCGCATGATGCAGGCCAACGTGATTGCCACCTCGGGCCGCGCGGTGGAAGCCGCCGGCGATGTGGATGTGCTGCTGCTCGACAAGACCGGCACCATCACCCACGGCAACCGCCAGGCGTCCAGCTTTGTGCCGGCACCGGGCGTGCAGGAAGCCACGCTGGCCCTGTGTGCCATGCAGGCTTCGATGGCCGATGAAACCCCCGAAGGCCGCAGCATCGTGACGCTGGCGCAGCGCGCAGGCAACGCCGAGCCGCTGGTGGGCGACGTGCATGAAGTGCCTTTCACCGCCCAGACCCGCATGAGCGGCGTCGATGTGCAAAAAGCCGACGGCACGACCCGCCAGTTGCGCAAGGGCGCGGTGGATGCGGTGCGCAAATACGTTGAAGCGCATGGCGGCAGCGTGCCGGCTGATGTCATGCGCGCCGCCGACGAGGTGGCGCGCCGTGGCAGCACGCCGCTGGCCGTGGCCGACGGCAACCGTGTGCTGGGCATCGTCGAGCTGAAAGACATTGTCAAGGCCGGTATCAAGGAACGTTTCGGCGAGCTGCGCCGCATGGGCATCAAGACGGTGATGATCACCGGCGACAACAAACTCACGGCGGCGGCCATTGCGGCAGAGGCCGGTGTCGATGACTTCCTGGCCGAAGCCACGCCGGAACAAAAGCTCGCGCTGATTCGCCAATACCAGGCCGAAGGCCGGCTGGTGGCGATGACCGGCGACGGTACCAACGACGCCCCGGCGCTGGCGCAGGCCGACGTGGCGGTGGCCATGAACAGCGGCACGCAGGCGGCCAAGGAAGCCGGCAACATGGTTGACCTGGACTCGAACCCGACCAAGCTGCTGGAAATTGTCGAAACCGGCAAGGCGCTCTTGATGACGCGCGGCTCGCTGACGACGTTTTCGATTGCCAACGACGTGGCCAAGTACTTCGCCATCATTCCGGCGATTTTCGTGACGACTTACCCGCAGCTGGGCGCGCTCAACGTGATGCAGCTGGGTAGCCCGTCGTCGGCGATTTTGTCGGCGGTGATCTTCAACGCGCTGATCATCATGTTTTTGATTCCGCTGGCGCTCAAGGGCGTGAAATACCGTGCCGTGGGTGCAGCGGCTTTGCTGCGCCGCAACCTGTTGATTTACGGCCTGGGCGGCCTGATCGTGCCCTTCATCGGCATCAAGGCGATTGACCTGCTGCTGGTCGCCATGCACCTCGTTTAAGGAAATAAAACCATGAAAAACATTCTTCGCCCGGCCTTGGTGCTGTTTGCCCTGCTGACGCTGCTGACCGGCGTGGCGTATCCGCTGGTAGTGACGGGCGCGGCCAATGCGCTGTTTCCGGCGCAGGCCGCAGGCAGCCTGATCCTGCGGGACGGCAAGCCGGTGGGCTCTGAGCTGATCGGGCAGAACTTTGCCGACCCCAAGCATTTCTGGGGCCGTCCTTCGGCCACCGGCCCCATGCCTTACAACGCCGCAGCTTCCAGCGGTGCCAACCAGGGGCCGCTGAACCCGGCGCTGACGGATGCCGTCAAGGCCCGCATCGCTGCCTTGCGCGCTGCCGATCCGGGCAACACGTCACCGGTTCCGGTTGATCTGGTCACCGCGTCTTCGAGCGGACTTGACCCGCACATCAGCCCCGCAGCCGCGCGCTATCAGGTGGCGCGTGTCGCCAGTGCGCGCCGCCTGGCGCTTGCGTCGGTGCAAGCGCTGGTAGACCAGCAAACCGAAAAGCCGCTGATGGGCTTTCTGGGCGAGCCGCGCGTTCATGTGCTCAGGCTCAATCTGGCGCTGGAGGCGCTTCGTTAAAAGAGGTCATCATGGCTTATGCCGCTTATCTTGAATCGCCAGGGCTCCATCTTGTCAAGTCGTCAGCCCCTGACCGGCCGCAATGGCTGGTGATGGATGTCATTGTCCCCAGCCGCGATGCCCTGTCGGTGCGCCGCGCGCTGATTCAGTGTCCTGACGCAGGCATCTTGCGCTGTGTGCCGGGGCTGGATGAAAACCGTGTGCGGCTGGAAATCAGGCTGGCTCCGCACCGCGTCGACGAGGTGATGCAGCGCGTCATGGCGTGCGTGCCCTGCGGGCAGCTGGGGCCGTTGATTTCATGGCGCTGTCATTTGCGCCGGCATGGGCTGGTCGATGGACTCTGACCTGTTACGCGCCCTTTGCGCGCTGCTGGCAGTTTGTCTGCCGCTGGGTGTCGCCTGGCTGATTGTGGCGTGCAGCACGCCGGCAGCGCATGACCCCCACAACGACTGACCGCGCGATGCAGGCAATGCAATCGATGCAAGCAGTGCAACCTCACGCCGGCGTCCGGTCAGGGCGCTTGGGCTACGCTTTGGCCCATACCCTTTAACCCGCAAGCCTCATCTTCATGGTTTCCAGCCTAGACAATCGCCCCGACCCCGACCAGTTGCTGGAGCAACTGCGCGACGACGAAAACCGTGCGCGTCGCGGCAAGCTGCGCATTTACTTTGGTGCCAGCGCCGGTGTCGGCAAAACCTACGCCATGCTCAGCGCCGCCCAGAGCGCGCACAAGGCCGGGCGAGAAGTGGTGTTGGGCGTGGTGGAAACGCATGGGCGCAGCGAAACAGCCGAGCTGCTGGCCGGGCTTGAACAGCTGCCACTGCGCGATATTCCCTACCGGGGCCGCAGCCTCAAGGAGTTTGACCTGGACGCGGCGCTGGTGCGCAAGCCGGACGTGCTGCTGGTCGATGAACTGGCGCACAGCAACGTCGAAGGTTCGCGCCACGCCAAGCGCTGGCAAGACGTGCAGGAGCTGCTGGACGCGGGCATTGATGTCTGGTCAGCGGTCAATGTGCAGCACCTGGAAAGCCTCAACGGCACCATCGGTGCCATCACCGGCATTCGCGTGCAGGAAACCGTGCCCGACACGGTGATTGACGCGGCCGAGGAAATCATCCTGGTCGATGTGACGCCCGACGAACTGCTCAGCCGCCTGAAAGCCGGCAAGGTGTATTTGCCGCAGCAGGCCGAGCGGGCGTCGCAGAACTTTTTTCGCAAGGGCAACCTGATCGCCCTGCGCGAGATTGCCTTGCGGCGCACCGCCGAGCACGTGGAAGACGACGTGCGCAGTTACCGCATCGAAAAGTCCATCGTGCCGGTCTGGAACACCGAAGGCGCGATTCTGGCCTGCATCGGGCCGCACGAAGGGGCCGAGCAAACCGTGCGCATGGCAGCGCGTCTGGCCGGCCAGCTCAATGTGCGCTGGCATGCGGTGTATGTTGAAACGCCGCGCCTGCAGCGGCTGAATGCGGCTAGGCGCGACCAGACGCTGGCGGTCATCAAGCTGGCCGAAGAAATGGGCGCCACCACCGCCGTGCTGGCCGGCAGCGACGCCGCCGCCGAACTGGTCGCGCAGGCGCAGCAATTCAATTGCGCCACGCTGGTGGTCGGACGCCCGCAGCAGGCCGGCTGGCTGGCGCTAGGGACGGGCCGCACCATGACGCGCCAGCTCGCCAGGCTGGCCCCCACGCTGGACATTGTGGAAATTGGCCAGGCCGACAGCACGCGGCGGCTGGCGCGGGCCGTTCAACGCACGCCCGATGCGGCAAACGCCAGGGCCTGGGCGGGCAGGGTGGCCGCCTACGCCTGGACGGTGGCGGGCAGCGTCGGCATTACTTTGCTGCTGTTGCCGACGATCCGCTTTTTTGATCTGGCCAACATCGTGATGCTGTTTTTGCTGGGCACGGTGCTGGTGGCGCTCAAGTTTGGGCGCGGCCCGGCAGGACTGGCGGCTTTTTTGAATGTGGCGGCGTTTGACTATTTTTTTGTCGCGCCGAAGCTGTCGTTTTCCGTCAGTGACGTGCAGTACCTGGTGACTTTTGTCGTCATGCTGGTGGTCGGTTTGCTGACCGGACAACTCACCGCCGGCCTGCGGTTTCAGGCGCGCATTTCGTCCAGCCGCGAACGCCGCGCGCAGTCGCTGTTCGAGCTGACGCGCGACCTGTCTGCTGCGCTGCAAAGCTCGCAAGTGGCCGAACTGGGCGAGGCGGCGGTGCAGCGCAACTTTGGCGGCCAGGCGTGCGTGCTGATGACCGACGGCAGTGACCAGCTGGTCGTGCCCGCCCACACCGCCTTGCCGGACTTCGATGCCAACGTCGCTGACTGGGCGTTTCGCAACGAACAGGCGGCCGGGTTGGCGACTGCCACGCTGTCGGCCCAGCCGTGGCATTACGTGCCGCTCAAAGCGCCGATGCGGGTGCGCGGCGTGCTGGCCCTCAAGCCGGCCCAGCCGCACTGGCTGCTGATTCCTGAGCAACAGCAGCAGCTCGACACGCTGGCCCGGCAAATCGCCATTGCGCTGGAGCGTGTGCATTACGTCGAAGTCGCGCAGCAGGCCGTGGTGCAGATCGAGTCTGAAAAGCTGCGCAACATGCTGCTGGCGGCCATTTCGCACGATGTGCGCACCCCGCTGACGGCGCTGATCGGGCTGGCCGACACGCTTGAGCGCAGCAGCCCGCCGCTGAGCGACGCACAAGCCCAATCCGTGCGCGCCATTTGCAGCGAAGCGCGCCAGCTCAGTGCGCTGGTCAACAACCTGCTGGACATGGCGCGGCTGCAAAGCGGCGCGGTCAACCTCAAAAGCGAGTGGCAGTCGGTCGAGGAAATTGTCGGCTCGGCGATTCGCCAGGCGCAGCACGCGCTGGCCGGAAAACCGGTAAAAACCGCCTTGCCCGCCGATCTGCCGCTGGTGGAGTTTGACGCCGTGCTGATGGAGCGCGTGCTGGTCAACCTGCTGGAAAATGCGGCCAAATACGGCGGCCCGGCTGACGCACCGATTGAGGTCAGCGCCCACGTCACCGCGCAGCGCCTGATGCTGAGCGTGCGCGACCACGGGCCGGGCCTGCCGCTGGCGCTGGCGGGCCGTGAACACACGCTGTTTGACAAGTTCACACGCGGCGCCGCCGAGTCGTCCACGCCGGGTGTCGGCCTGGGGCTGGCGATTTGCAAGGCAGTGGTTGATGCGCACCGGGGCCAGATCAGCGCGGGCAATGCGCCCGGCGGTGGGGCAGAATTCACCCTGAGCCTGCCGCGCCGTACGCCGCCGCAGGAGTTGCCAGAGACGGCCTGAACCCTGTTGCTTCCCTTGAGTCTGGAAACCATGTCCCAATCCAACCCTGTCGCTGTCGTGATTGAAGACGAGCCGCAAATTCGCCGCTTTGTGCGCGCCGCACTCGAAGCCGAAGGCTGGCAGGTGTTTGAAGCCGACACCGCCCGTCGCGGCCTGAGCGAAGCCGGCACCCGCAAGCCCGATTTGCTGGTGCTTGACCTGGGGCTGCCCGACGCCGACGGCCTGCAGGTGATTCGCGACGTGCGCAGCTGGTCGGCGGTGCCCATCGTGGTGCTGTCGGCCAGAGCCCACGAGGCCGACAAAATCGCCGCGCTGGACGCCGGGGCCGACGACTACCTGACCAAGCCGTTTGGCGTGGGCGAGTTGCTGGCCCGCGTGCGCGCCAACCTGCGCCGGCCGCGCTCGGCCCATCCGGACGGCAACGCAGAAGACCCGTTGTTCAGCTTTGGCGACGTGGTGGTTGACCGGCAGGCGCGGCTGGTACGCCGCAATGGGGTCGAAGTTCACCTCACCCCGATTGAGTACCGGCTGCTCACGGTGCTGATTACCCACGTGGGCCGCGTGCTGACGCACCGCCAGTTGCTGCGCGAAGTGTGGGGGCCGTCGCACGCCGGGCAAAGCCACTATTTGCGCATCTACATGGGCCACCTGCGGCAAAAGCTGGAGCGCGACCCGGCCCAGCCGCAGCACCTGCTGACCGAAACCGCCGTCGGCTACCGGCTGGTCGCGCCTTAAAACGTCGCATTTTTTGATTTTTCAAGCCAAAAAGGCTGCTTGTGCATACTGGACGTGCGCTGGCAGCTATGAATTAAAGAGCAAATAGTGTTCCGCCCTGCAGCGTCAAAGCCGCTCCGCGCCCGCTATTCCACGCCGCTGAATGCCGCCGCGTCCTAAAATAGCCCCGCCCATGTCTGAACACACTCCCCCCAAACCTCCTGCCTCCGGTGCGGTGCGTATTCGCGCCACGCCCGCCGCTGACGGCGCGCCCGCGCCGACCATCCGCCTGAACAAACGCATGGCCGACCTCGGCCTGTGCTCGCGCCGCGAGGCCGATGCCTGGATTGCCCAGGGCTGGGTGCGCGTCAATGGCGCGCCCGCCGTGATGGGCCAGCCCGTGGCTGCCAACGCGCGCATCGACGTGGCCCGCGAAGCCGAGCAGCAGCAGCGCCAGCAGGTCACCATCCTGATCAACAAGCCCGTCGGCTACGTCAGCGGCCAGGCCGAAGACGGCCACGAGCCCGCCGTGGCGCTGGTGCAGCCGCAAAACCGCTGGCGCGAATGCAACAGCCGCATGCGCTGGGGCTTTGAGCAACTGCGCGGCCTGGCCCCGGCGGGCCGGCTCGACATCGACTCGATTGGTCTGTTGGTGCTGACACAAGACGGCCGCGTGGCGCGCCAGATCATTGGCGAAGACTCAGGGATTGAAAAAGAATACCTGGTGCGCGTCAGCTACGGCCCCGAAACGCTCAATGTGCAGTCGGTGTTTCCGCCTGAAAAACTCGCTTTGCTGCGCCACGGCCTGAGCCTGGACGGCCAGGAATTGCTGACCGCGCAGGTCGATTGGCAAAACCCCGAGCAACTGCGCTTTGTGCTGCGCCAAGGCAAAAAGCGCCAGATCCGACGCATGTGCGAGCAGGTCGGGCTGTTCGTGACCGGTCTCAAACGCGTGCGCATTGGCCACGTCAACCTGGGCCACCTGCCCATCGGCCAGTGGCGCTATTTGATGCCGCATGAGCAGTTTTAAGGCAGGCAGCCACCGCCCAGTGAGCAGTTCGAGCCGGCTATTGGCCTGCGCTCAGTTCCATGCGCAGTGAGGCATACCAAGCCGACAGGTCATCGATTTCCTGATCGCTCAGTGGTTTGGCAATCACGGCCATCACCTCGTGCGTGCGCTTGCCGCTGCGGTAGTTTTTGAGTTGCTCGACCAGGTAAATTTGCGGCTGGCCTGCCAGATTGGGCGCATTGGGCAGGGTGGCGATGCCTTGCGCGCCGTGGCAGACCGCGCAGACGGCATTGGCCTTGGCCTTGCCGGCGGCGATGTCAGCCGCCGCCGGCAGGGCGAACGCGCCGGCCATCACCACGAAGCACAGGGTTGTCAACAATCGCATGGTTTCAATCCTTCGCGGTCTGTCAGGGGATGGCCGGTGTCGGCTGGCTGTGTTCGCAGCCGGCTCAATTGCTGTAGCTGACGCGGTAAATCGCGCCGGCATAGTCGTCCGAGATCAGCAGCGAGCCATCCTTCATGGGTGCCACATCCACGGGCCGGCCCCGGTAGATGCCGGTTTCACTGTCGAGCCAACCGTCGGCAAACACCTCGGACTTGCCGGCGCTGCCGTTGGCGTTGAGCGGAATGAAGTTGATCAGCGCGCCGGTGGCCTTGCTGCGGTTCCAGGAACCGTGCGCCGCCACGAACATGCCGCCCTGGTACTTGGCCGGGAACTGCTTGCCGCTGTAGAAGGTCATGCCGAGCTGCGCCTGATGCGCTGGAAACTCGACCTGCGGATACACCGCATTGGCGGGCTCCTTCATGTCCTTCAGGTCAAGCGCGGCAGGCGAGCCAGCCACCTTGTAATGACCGTTCCAGTAAGGGTAGCCAAAATGCTGGCCGGCGGCGGTCACGTGGTTCAGCTCGCCCGGCGGAATCTCATCGCCCAGGCCGTCGGTCTGGTTGTCGGTGAACCACAGCGTCTTGTCCTTGGGGTTGAAGTCCATGCCGACCGAATTGCGCACGCCCCGGGCAAATACCTCGCGCTGGCTGCCGTCCATCTTCATGCGCATGATGCCGCCAATGCCCAACTGGCTGTACAGGTCCACCTTGGCGGCGGGCGGCACATTGTGCGGCTGGCCCACGGCGATGTAGAGCTTGCCGTCGTCGGCCACCCGGCAAACGCGCGCCCCGTGGTTGTACGACTCTTCCTCGACCGGAATCAGCTGGCCCTGCGGCACGATCTCGCCCACGGCCACATCCGGGCCTTCATAGAAAAACTCGGCCGCCGGAAAGCTGAGCACGCGGTTGTGTTCGACCACGACCAGAACGCCATCTTTGGTCCAGCAGACGCCGTTGGGCACCTTGAAGTTCAGCGATGGCGCAAACGCCTTGACCTCGTCGGCCACGCCGTCGCTGTTGCGGTCGGTCACGGCCCACACGGTGGTCTTGCGGGTGCCGACAAACACCATGTTGGTCGATGGGGCCACGGCCATGTGACGGGCGTCAGGCACTACCGCAAACAGCTCGATCTTGAAGCCCGGCGGCAGCTTGACACGCTTGAGGTTGTTGCGAATCGCATCGGCGTTTTTGCCCTCCTGCGGCACCGGCGGAATCGTCAGGTCGGTGCCCGACACCTTCATTTGCTTGAGGTTGGACATGTTGTCCTTGGGCGCCTGGGCCGCAGCCCCCAGCCCCAGTCCACCCGCCGCCAGCGCAAGCAACAGTTTCGCAACTTTCATGAAGTCTCCTCCTTAAATAGTTTTGTCAATGCATGAAGCCACACAGCATGGCACCTTATTAACCGCCATCATTTCCAAAAAATCAAGAGCTCGGCGCTTGGATGCCATACGGTCTCGGGTAAACACCCATCGGGTAAATACCCGTCTGAAAAAGCCTGTGAAACGGCGGGCAACCACCACGCTGGAGCCTGCCTGTTTTCTGCAGCTGGGTAACGCAGGCAGACGGGCGCAACTTGTCAAGCAGGGCAGCGACGGCGTCTGCGCGCTTGCATCACCAGTCGGCCACGGCAGCACCGAATGCTGGCTTGAGGCATGCCCGCTGGTGTGAAGGTTCGCCAAAGATGCTACTAAAAAAATAGCTGAATGCGCCCGCTGGCATTGCGCAAGCGGCATGTTTCGCATAAAAAACAAGTTGGCTGACTCGCCAGCAGATCCACTGGCTGGCACAGGGTTGAAAATAGCCGGTTGCGGGCGCATCTGTTGCGCTGTCTTTTACTCATCTTGACTGACCCAAACCCATGCAAAAACAAACCCGTCCCTTTCAAGCCGAAGTCGCCCAACTGCTCAAGCTGGTCACGCATTCGCTGTACTCCAACCCTGAAATTTTCCTGCGCGAGCTGATCTCCAACGCCTCGGACGCCTGCGACAAGCTGCGCTTTGAAGCGCTGAACGACGCCGGCCTGTACGAAAACGACAGCGAACTGAAAGTGCGCGTCAGCTTTGATGCCGCTGCCAAAACCTTGACCATCACCGACAACGGCATCGGCATGTCGCAGCAAGAAGCGATTGACCACCTCGGCACGATTGCCAAGAGCGGCACGCGCGACTTCGTGTCGAACCTGTCGGGCGACCAGAAGGCCGACTCGCAGCTGATTGGCCAGTTTGGCGTCGGCTTTTACTCGGGCTTCATCGTTGCCGACAAGATCACGGTCGAAAGCCGCCGCGCCGGTTTGCCCGCCGCTCAAGGCGTGCGCTGGGTCAGCGACGGCACGGGCGAATTTGAAGTCGGCGAGATTGAGCGCGCCGAGCGCGGCACCAGCATCACGCTGCACATGAAAGACGACGCCGATGAATACCTCAACGCCTGGAAGCTGAAAAGCGTCATCAACAAGTACTCCGACCACATTTCGCTGCCCATCATGATGGAAAAGGAAGAGTGGAAAGAGGGCGAAAACGACCAGCCGGGCGAGATGGCCAAAACCGGCGAATGGGACACCGTGAACCAGGCCGCTGCCCTCTGGACACGTGCCAAGAAAGACATCACGCCCGAGCAGTACGCCGAGTTTTACAAACAGATCAGCTACGACCCCGAAGCACCGCTGGCCTATACGCACAACCGTGTCGAAGGCGCGACCGAATACACCCAGTTGCTGTTCATCCCGGCCAAAGCACCGATGGACATGTTCAACCGCGACAAGGCGGCGGGCGTCAAGCTCTACGTCAAACGCGTCTTCATCATGGACGACGCCCAGGCGCTGCTGCCCAGCTACCTGCGCTTTGTGAAAGGCGTGGTCGATTCATCGGATTTGCCGCTGAACGTGTCGCGCGAACTGCTGCAGGAAAGCCGCGCCGTCAAAGCCATCCGTGAAGGCAATACCCGCCGCGTGCTGTCGATGGTCGAGGACATGGCGAACAACGAGCCGGAAAAATTCACGACTTTCTACGCCGAATTTGGCGCGGTGCTGAAAGAAGGCCTGGGCGAAGACCATGCCAACCGCGAGCGCCTGGCCAAGTTGCTGCGCTTTGCCAGCTCGACCACCGACACCGCCAGCGTGAGCTTTGCCGACTACAAGGCGCGCATGAAGGACGGTCAGGACGCGATTTACTACATCACCGCCGACACGCTGGCCGCCGCCAAGAACAGCCCGCAACTGGAAATCTTCCGCAAGAAAGGCATTGAAGTGCTCTTGATGGCTGACCGCGTGGACGAGTGGGCGCTGAACTACTTGAACGAGTTCGACGGCACGCCATTGCAGTCAGTCGCCAAAGGCGCAGTCGATCTGGGCAAGCTTCAGGACGAGGACGAGAAAAAAGCCGCCGAAGAAGCGCAAACCCAGTTCAAGCCGATTCTGGACAAGCTGAAGGAAGCGCTGAAAGACAAGGCGTCCGACGTGCGCGCGACCTCGCGGCTGGTCGATTCACCGGCTTGTCTGGTGGTGCAGGACGGCGACATGTCCACGCAGCTCGCCCGCATGCTCAAGCAGGCCGGCCAGACCGTGCCAGAGATCAAGCCGATTCTGGAAGTCAATGCCCAGCATCCGCTGGTGAAAAAACTCGAAGCCAGCGCCGAGTTGGCCAGCTTTGACGACCTGGCCAACATCTTGTTCGACCAGGCGCTGCTGGCCGAAGGCGGCATGCCCGCCGACCCAGCCGCTTACGTGCGCCGCGTGAATGCGCTGCTGGTGTAATGCCGCACGCTTGAGCTGAAGCCGCTCAGTCATTGAGAGTCCCGCCGGGCGCTGCCTGCGGGACTTTTTTTATGGGCCGGTGACAAAGTAATGCGCTGCCCGGGATTCGATGCCAACGCGCACGCTGTGATAAGGCGTCTGGGCGTTGTGCTGAAACTGCCACCAAAGCCGCAGCGCGCTTGCTGTACGTCAAGCTGCGCGATACTCCTTGCACCTATCGATGCCCTCGACCGCCCGCCAAACGACGCCCTGCGCCAGGCAATCCGGCGTCGCTGCCGTCAACGCACCCAAAGCCCTCATGACCCCACCCCACCCGCTCACCCCACCGGCCCGTCGTCATTTTTTGCAGCATACCGCCCGTTTCGCTGCGGCGGTGGCCCTGCCTTCGCTGGCAACGCATACCGCGCTGGCGTCAGTGCCCAACACCCGCAAACTGGCCATGACGCACACCCATACGGGTGAAAAAATCGACTTGGTCTATGCCAACGGCGAGCGTTACCTGCCCCAGGCGCTGGGCGGGCTGAACCGCTTTTTGCGTGACCACTACACCGGCGATGTCGGCGTGATGGACCCGCAGATGTTTGATTTTTTGTACCGCGTGCAGCGGGCGCTGGGCAGCAAGGGCGCGTTCGCGGTGATATCGGGTTACCGCTGCCCGGCCACCAACAGCCGCCTGCGCAAAACGGGCAGCGGCGGCGTCGCGACGAAAAGCCTGCACATGGAAGGCCGCGCCATTGACATTCGCCTGCCCGGCGTGCCGCTGGCTGAGCTGCATCAGGCGGCGCTGTCGCTGGGCGCGGGTGGGGTGGGGTTTTATCCGCGTGACCAGTTTGTGCACCTCGACACGGGCCGCGTGCGCAACTGGTAACGCTGCCCGTCAGGGCTTGCGGCCACCCAGAAATTCAAACGGATTGATGGGCTCGCCTTTCCACCACTGCTTTTCAGGCCCAAGCCGAAACAGGGCGAAATGCAGGTGCGGCGCGTCCGGGCTGGCATTGCCGCTGGCGCCGACATAGCCAAGCACCGCCCCCCGGCGCACCGTTTGCCCTTCGACCAGGCCGTCGGCATAGCGGTCCAGGTGCGCGTAGTAATAGGCAAATTGTCCGCTCGGGTCAAACTGGTAGACCGTGATGCCGCCGGGCTGGCTCAAAAACAGCTTGGCGATGCGTCCGTCATTAACGGCCAGCACCGGCGTGCCGCGCGCCGCCATGATGTCAATCGCTTCATGGCCTCTTTTGTCACCGTCGCGGCCGTCGTCAAAGGTGTTGCGCAAGTCGCTGGCTGCCACGCCCTGAACCGGCAGCAGCAGGGACGGCGGCTGAGTAGGCGCTTTGGCGGATGCAAGAGGCGGCGCGGTGTTGGCGGTGGCCGCTTGGGCACCCAACGCAGAAACGAGGCACAGCAGGGCGATAGCGATGCGCCTGCGCCAGCGCCCGGGCTGGCGAAAATCAGGCATGCACTTCCACGGCAAAACCGACTTTCACGACCTGCGCCACGCGCAGCACGTCCCAATTGGTCAGGTGGATGCAGCCGTTGGATTCCGACCTGCCCACGTGCGCCGGTTCTGGCGTGCCGTGAATGCCCCAATGCGGCTTTGACAAGCCGAGCCAGTACACGCCCACCGGATTGTTCGGGCCGGGCGCAATGTCTGCCTTGACATCGGTTTTTTTGGTGCCCTTGAGCAAGTCGGGGTTGAAAGTGAAGACCGGGTCTTTGGCGGCATTTTTGATTTCCATGCGCCCAATTGGCAAGTCGTCCGTGATGCCGCCCATGCTGATCGGAAACGCAGCGACCGGCAGCGCATCCTTGTCGAGCAAATAAAGCACATGCGCCGATTTATCGATGCGGATGGAGGCGGCCTTGGTCGGCGCCTTGTCGCTGCCGGTGGCCGGCACCACAAGGCTCTCGCCGGCCTTGAAGCTGCTGGCCGGGTTGGCGGCGCGCAGCCATTTGGGGCTGCAATGGAATTTTTCTCCCAGCGCTTCCTCAATGGATTCATAGCCCAGCGACTTGAGCTGCGCGCGCGCCATCGTGTCGGCGGGCAGCTTGTCGTAGGCGCGGCCCGCTTCTTCCGCCGTAATCGTGTAGTCGGTCAGCAAGGGCACAGGCTTCTCGCCCATCAAGGCTTTCCATGTTGCCGGGTCAATGCGGCCGCTGGATTTCAGGCTGTTCGCCGTCTGGAACGCGGCCACGATGCGGCCCATGTTGCGTCCAAAAACGCCGTCGATTTCGCCCGGAGAAAACCACGCCTGGTCAAGCAGGATTTGCGCCCGCAAGACGGCCGGACCGCGTGCGCCCTGGGCGAGTGCGGGCGTGTCGGTTGCGGCGTTGACTTGCTCCATCAACGCACTGCCCGTGAGCGAACTGGCAGCGGGTGCGGCAGCGCGGCGCGTGGCGGCTGCAGCCGGAAAAACGGTGCTTGCGGCGAGCCAGCCAAGTAATTGGCGGCGGGCGATCAAAGAGGTTATTGGCATAAAAAAGGTTCTTCTTTAAGGGGTGATGTCGCATGGTAAAACCCGAAAAAGCACAACCGTGTCAGCCAAGGCCGTGTGGTCGGGTGGCTGCAAACCCCCTTGTCGACCTGCGCCCTGCACCGTGCAAGGGGCTGACGATGCGGCGCAAACGAAGGGCCGGCTAGGCCACCAGCGGCGCGGCTTGCATCGCCTCGGTCTGCTCGATGAGCATGTCCACCTGGCCTTTCCAGTAGTCGCTGGAGCCGAACCACGGGAAATTGATCGGGAAAATCGGGTCGTGCCAGCGCTGCGCCAGCCAGGCGCTGTAATGCACCAGCCGCAGCGTGCGCAGCGGCTCGATCAGGGCGAGTTCGCGCCGGTCGAATTCGCCAAATTCGTCATAGCCATCGACCAGCGCGCCCAGTTGGCGCAGCTGCTGGCTGCGCTCGCCCGACAGCAGCATCCACAAATCCTGCACCGCCGGGCCGCTGCGCGCATCGTCCAGGTCGACAAAATGCGGCCCGGCCAGCGGCAAGCCCTCGGGCGTCCACAAGATATTGCCGGGGTGGCAGTCGCCGTGCAGGCGCAGTTGCCGCGCCGGGGGAACGCTGTCCAGCACGCCCTGCGCCACGTTCATGGCTTCGTCAAACGCCTGACGCCAGCGCGATTCCATGTCCAGCGGCAGGTAGCCGCCGGCCAGCAAGCTGTCACGCGAGTCGTAGCCGAAAGTCTGCAGGTTCAGCGCCGGGCGATGCACGAAAGGCCGGGCGCTGCCAACGGTATGGATGCGCGCCAAAAAGCGGCCAATCCACTCCAGCACGTCGAGGTTTTCCAGCTCCGGGCGGCGGCCGCCCCGGCTGGGCGACACGCTGAAGCTGAAGCCGTTGAAGTGGTTCAGCGTCGTGCCGTTCAGCACCAAAGGGCCGACCATCGGGATTTCTGCGGCCATCAGCTCGGCGGCAAAGTCGTGTTCCTCCAGGATTTGCGCGTCGCTCCAGCGGTCAGGCCGGTAAAACTTGACGACCACCACATCGCCGGCCAGCGCGGCGCTGCCGACCGGGCTTTCCAGATGCACCTGGTAGACGCGGTTTTCGTAGCTCGACAGCGCCATCAGCCGGCCATCGCCCAGCAGGCCGACGCTGGCCAGCGCGTCCAGCACCACGTCGGGCGTCAGGTGTTCGTAAACGTGGATGGCCTCGCTTGGCGTCACCGCCTTGTTGTAATCAGTCATGCCTGATTGTCGTTGCACCGGGCGCGGGACTTCAAGCGGCGCAGGCGGGCGCAAAAAAAGCCCAAGGGCCGGTGGCCGGTGGGCTGGGCGCGCAAATGGCGCGGCGTGCTGGCGTAGGCCGGCTTATTTCAGCGTCAGCGTCACTTCAATGTTGCCGCGTGTGGCGTTCGAGTACGGGCACACCTGGTGGGCGGCATCGACCAGGTCTTGCGCGGCTGCGCGGTCCATGCCGGGCAGGGTAATGTCCAGGCGCACGGCAATGCCGTAGCCATTCGGAATCTTGCCCAGATCGACGCTGGCGTCGATGCTGGTGTCGGCGGGCAAAGCCACTTTCTTCATGCCGGCAACCGCTTTCAGCGCGCCGATGAAGCAGGCCGAGTAACCTGCGGCAAACAGTTGCTCGGGGTTGGTGCCGGTGCCGCTGGTGCCGGGCGAGCTCAGGGTGATGTTCAGGTGGCCGTCGTCGGATTTGGCCTGGCCATCACGGCCGCCGGTGGTGTGGGTGTGGGCGGTATACAGCACTTGGTCAAGTTTCGTGGTCATCGGGAGTCCTTTGAAAAAGCCTTGAGGGCAAGGCGGGGTTGAGAAATCAAACAGTCAAACAAAGCGGATGGAACGCGGTCAGGCCGCATCGGTGCGCAGCCGCTCACGCAGGGCCTGCATCTGGCGCGTCAGCGCCACCAGTTCAGGCACCGGGCATTGCGCCGCATTCAAAATGCAGCCGGGAATTTTGGCGGCCTGGGTTTTCAGCAGGCGGCTGGCTTCAGTCAGCGCAATGTGAACCCGGCGCTCGTCGTCCAGGGCGCGCTGGCGCGTGACCAGCCCGGCGGCTTGCATGCGCTTGAGCAGCGGCGTCAGCGTGCCCGAGTCCAGGAAAAGCCGGTTGCCGAGTTCGGACACGCTCAAGCCGTCTCGCTCCCACAGCACCAGCAGCACCAGGTATTGCGGATACGTGATGCCCAGCGCGTCCAGCAGCGGCTTGTAGAGCCGCGTCATGGCAAGCGAAGTCGAATACAGCGCAAAACACAGCTGGTTGTCCAGCCGCAGCATGGCGTCGGTGCTTGGGGTGTCTAGCGTGGAAGAGGGCAAAGTATCCGGCATGGCTAAATTGTAGCGTGCAATTAAATTGTGTGCAATTTAATTTGTGCGGGGCGTTGCCATAAGGCTTTGACGGCGTGCCGCTTGGCCGCAAAAAGTGCGGTACTAAACTGCGGGGTCATGCAAAAAATCAGCCCTACCCCTTCTGCCAAACCCACCCGCAAGGCGCTGGCCGCCGCCCAGTCCGCCCAACCCGCGCAAGTCATTGAAGAACTCCGGCCCGGCCAGTCCATTGAGTTGCTCAAGGAGCTGCACATCCTGACGCGCGACGGCAAGCTCAACCAGGACACGCGGCGCAAGCTCAAGCAGGTCTATCACCTGTATCAGTTCATCGAGCCGTTGCTGAACGAAGTGGCGGCGCAAGGGCAGGGCTTTACGCTGGCCGACCACGGCGCGGGCAAGTCCTACCTGGGCTTTATTTTGTATGACCTGTTTTTTAATGTGGCGCAGGCCGGTCAGCGGCCCAACGGCCATATTTACGGCATTGAAACCCGTGCCGAACTGGTCGAAAAATCGCGCGCACTGGCCGCGCGGCTTGGCTTTGCCCATATGTCGTTCCTGAACCTGTCGGTGCAGGAGGCCACGAAATCTGCTGAACTGCCGCCCACGGTGGACATCGTGACCGCCCTGCATGCCTGTGACACCGCCACCGACGACGCCATCGCTTTCGGCCTGGCGAAGCAGGCGCGCCACATGGTGCTGGTGCCGTGCTGCCAGGCCGAGGTGGCCGGCGTGCTGAAAAAGTCGCGCGCCTTGAACTTGAACAAGAACCCGCTGGCCGAACTCTGGCGCCATCCGCTGCACACGCGCGAATTTGGCAGCCAGATCACCAACGTGCTGCGCTGCCTGCAGCTGGAGGCCAACGGCTACCAGGTCACGGTGACCGAGCTGGTCGGCTGGGAGCATTCGATGAAAAACGAGCTGATTCTGGCCAGTCGCCCGGCCACGGCCAACGCCGGCAAGACCCGCGCCGCGCAAACGCGCCTGCAGCAGGTGCTCGATGAGCTGGGGCTGGGCGAGTTGACGGCGCGGTTTGCCGTGGTGGCCGATTTGACTTGAGCCGGTAAAACCGCCGTCTGAGCAAGCCGTGCGCCGCTTTGGCGTCGGCTGGACTGTTGTACAGCGGTTTTATGCATCAAACAGGCCGCTCGTGCAGTCTGCATGGGCACAAGCAGCTATTGAATTGAGAGTGATTAAAAGTCGCCGGACGATGACGCATCGTCGCGCCAGTTTTCAGGCTTTGGCGTCGCCGCGCTGCTTTTTCTTGGCCAGCTTGCGCGCCTCGTAGTGGTTCATCAGCGGCGTGACGGAAACGCCGTGAATCACCACGGACGCGACAATCACCGCCAGCGTGAGGGACAGCAAGCGCTCGGCCAGCGCCGATTCGATGTCGTGGTTGATGGCATACAGCAGGTAATACATCGAACCAATGCCGCGAATGCCAAACCAGCCCATCAGGTTGCGTTGCGCGCCCTTGACGTGCGTGCCCACCAGGCCGATGTACACCGCCAGGGGCCGAATCACCAAAAACAGCACCGGCACAAACCACAGCACTTCCCACCGGAAATCAACCGTCGCCACCAGCACGCCGATGACCAGCACCATCGCCACTTCGATAAAACTTTCCAGCTGGCTGTTGAAGCGCTGCACGGCATTCATCATGTTGGCCGGCGCTTCGGCCCCTGTGGCGGCTTGCTCTTCAGGACTGAGCGCGGCGTCTTGGGGTGACGGCTCCGGCGCTGCCGGTTCTACGCCTGGCTTGGCATCGTCAATGCGGCGCAGCGCCAGTCCGGCCGCAAACACCGCCAGAAAGCCATAGGTCTGGCACAGCAGCGCCACGCCATAGGTCAGCGCAATCAGCCCCAGCGCGATGAATTCGTCAGAGCCCAGCGCTTCGCGGTGGCGCATGCGCAGATAAAGAATGGTGCGGCCAACCAGCGCCCCCAGCGCATAGCCCAGCGCCAGCCCGCCGGTCACGGCCCACAGCACATCAACCGTCCACCAGCGCCAGCCGCCTTCACCCAGTTCATGCACGCCCAGCAACCCGAGGCCGAGCATGATGAACGGAAAAGCCGTGCCGTCATTTAGGCCGCCTTCGCCGGTCAGGCCAAAACGCAGGCGGTCACGGTCTTGCGGGTTGGCCACCTGCACGTCAGACGCCAGCACCGGATCAGTCGGCGCCAAAATCGCGCCCAGCAGCACCGCCGCGCCCAGCGACAAACCCAGTCCATAGACGCCCAGCGCCGTGATGGCCGCCACGGTCACGAGCATCGACAGCGTGGCCAGCTGCACCGGAATGCGCCAGCGTTTGTCGGTCAATGGCAGTTCGAGTTTCATGCCTGCCGTGAACAGCGAAATCAGCACGGCCACTTCGGTCAGCCGCTCAAGCAGCACGGTGTCGGTCAGCGCATCGAGCTCCAGCAATCCGATGCCGCTTGGGCCGATGGCCAGGCCCACGGCCAAGTAAATCATGGCCGCGCTCAACGGCAGACGGCTGATGAACGAGCCGCCCAGCGTCTTGGCGATCAGCAGCAAGCCAAAAATGACGCAGCCCAGCGTGAACGCATCGGTGCCGTTCATGGGCCAGTCGGTGAAGTGCGGCAGTTGCCGGTGCGATTGAGGGGTAAAAACATGCGCACAGCTTACGTCAAGTCAATAGCTGGGGCTGTTCAGCCGCGCAGGGCGGCTTCAAGCCCGACTGGTGCGGGTTCAGAGGCTGAATTAAGAATAAAAACCCCTTCTTGTGCAGTAACCACGGGCGCGGTTTGCTATTAAATAAGTAGCGCACCGGGCGGCGTGCCGTGGCCGGTCTACCAGTCGACCAGGCTCAGGCCGACGCTCAGCACATTGCGCCTTTTGTTGTAGTCCAGCAAGCTGTCGCCGTAACCGCTGAACAGCTGAACGTGGTAGCGCAGGCCGGTGTAGTTCGGCGATGAGGTGGGGGCCATCAACCAGTCGACACGGGTGGAGCCGCGTGCTTCGCTGCGCAGCGAGTGGCGCAGCGTCACGCCCACGGTGTTGGCCTTGTTGATCTGCCAGTTGGCCGTGAGTTCGGCGCGGCCGATGTAGTTCTCAATGCCGGGGTTGTTGTCATTTGGCGCTGATTCGCGCAGCCGGTCCCAGATGCGGGCCTGCAGGCGCAGGCTGGACTCGGGGCTGAGTTCTTTTTCAACCGCGCCCATCAGGTAAGTGCGGTTCCAGCTGCGTGACAGCGGATCAGACTGGCCGTTGGACTGGTGCACCAGCCCCAAACCCGAGAGCCGGTAGTTCCAGCCGCCCGGCAGCGCAATCTGGTGCGGGTAGATATAGACGATCTCGGGCTCGTGGTCGGTCGAGCGAAAAGGCCGCGAAATCGCCGGGCTGAACAGCTGCCAGTAACTTTGCTGGGTGTAGCCAAACCAGAGCGAATCCTGGTCGTCCCCGTCAGCTTCGCCGCTTTTGAGCAGCCCCTTGGCCACTTTGGTGCGCACCGACAGCTGGATCTTGGTTTCGCCATGCCTGTAGTCCGGCGGCGTGCCTGCGCCAATCACCGGCGGGGGGCTGACGCCGCCCGATATGACGCCTGCGACCGAAATCGGCCGGTAGCCACGAAGCGCAAAGGTGTCGCAGTCGGTGCCGCGCTGCAGTTCCCAGAACCTGGACAGCTCGGAATACTGGGTGTTACGGCAGCCGATGGGTTTGCCGTCAGGCGCTTCGGTGTTGAGCGACGGCAGCAGCAAAATTTCAGTTTCCGGCTTGCCGGTGGCCGGGTTGGCCGGTGCAGTGGTCAGCGCTGCAGGCGGCGTGTTGGCTGGCAACTGCGAATCGGCCCATTGCTGGTAACAGGCCAGCTGCGCGCCGGTGTCGTTTTTGATGGCCTGGCAAACCTGCCAGCCGAGGCTGGTCGGGCGGTTGGCCGGCATGTTGACGACCGGCGTGGCGGCTTGTGCCTGGGCCAGGCTGCCAGCCAGCAGGCCAGAGGCCAGCAAAATTCGGCTAAGGGGGGAAAGTGGAAAGGTCATGAGGAGGTTCAGTGGGCAGGCGATAGGTCGAAAACTGGCGGGGCAGTCAGGTTCAGGGTGAAGGAAGTCGTGTCAACGTAAAAGGAATGTCGGCCGCATCAGGCGCGGCGCTGGCGCTGGTGTCTTTCCAGCGGCCCTGGTAAACCCGGCCGCACGAGCCCGGCTGCATTTCGCCGTTCCAGGTGCCGGTGATGCTGATCCGGTCAGACGACTCGTCAAGCAACAACATGCCTTCGTCCAGGTCGCCAGCCAGCGCCGCTTCGGCGGCGTGCCCGGCAATGGCCGGTGTGCCGGCAGCAGCCCCCAAATCACGGCTGACCGTGCCGGCCAGGCTTTCCGAAAATTCGGCGTGGCGCTGCAGGCGCATGGTGGCGCGCTCGGGCAGTCCGGCCGGTGGATGGTCAAAGCGAACGGCCCAGCGGCCATACAGCTGCTCGGCTTTCATGCTTAGCGCTGGCGGGCAGGCTGGTTCAAGCTTGTTTTGGGTGCTGGCGCACGCCAGCAGAGCGTTACTGGCTATTAAAATAATAGCGAATTTGGAAAGTCTGGCGTACATGAATCGGTGAATAAGCGGATCGGTTTCGTGATGGACGTCGGTCGAAAAAGACGCTGTTTGAAGCCCAAGGCGGTCAATCACGGGCCGGCCATGTTAGCTGAAAGCGTATTTCCGGGTGGCTGCTGCGGCTGAACGCGTGAGGTTTTCATGGCGGTCAACCGGCGGGTGAATGCGGGCTGCGCGGTTTTACAAACTCGGTGGCGCTGTGCTGCACCGGTCGGTCAATGCGGCTTACCGGCCATCGTAAGCCGCCTTGGCCGCCGCCGCTGCGGCCACGCCATCGGCGGCTTTCTTGGCGAACTCGGCCCGCAGCGCCTTGATTTTTTCGCGCGGGTCTTCCTTGATCGTTGCCTTGTCCAGCGCCATTTCGGCAATAAAGCGGCTGGGCACGCCGGCAATCGTTTCACGGTTTTTCTTGCGCCGGCGCAGCCAGTTCACCGCCAGCGTGCGCTGGGCGCGCGTGATGCCGACATACATCAGCCGGCGCTCTTCCTGCAGACGCAATTCAATGCTGTCGCCATTGCTGCCGTCGTCATCCTCTAACTTGAAGGGCAGCAGCCCTTCGTTGACACCGGCCAGTACCACATGCGGCCATTCCAGCCCCTTGGACGCGTGCAGCGTCGAGAGCGTGACGACGTTCTGGTCGCCTTCGCGTTCGCTGATGGTTGAAAGCAGCGCAATCGTCTGCACCACTTCCAGCATGGTCTTGGTCGGTTTTTCGACCGTCGCGCCGGATGCGTCGTCAATCTGCCCGCCACAGCGCTGCGCCATCCAGTCGCAAAAATCCATCACATTGCTCCAGCGCGCCGCCGCCACCTTCTCGCTGTCCTCGCCGTCGTAGAGGTGCTTTTCGTAGTCGATTTCCTTCAGCCAGTCGGTCAGAAAAACCCGTGCGTCCTCAGCGCCCACGGTGCGCTTGGCGCGGTATTCGAGGTCGTTCAGGTAGCGGCCAAACTCCTGCAACGAACCGACCGCCTTGGCAGGCAGCACCGAACCCAGCGAATTGCTGAACAGCGACTCGAACAGGCTGAGCTTGTAGGTATCGCCAAAGGTGGTCAGCGCGCCCAGCGTGGTGTGGCCAATGCCGCGTTTGGGCGTCTTGATGGCGCGGATGAACGCTGCGTTGTTGTCGTTGTTGACCATCAGCACCATCCAGCTGCACAAGTCCTTGATTTCGGCGCGGTCGAAAAAGCTTTGCCCGCCCGACACCTTGTATGGGATGTTCGCCTTGCGAAAGGCTTTTTCAAACGGCTTGGCCATGTGGTTCGCCCGGTACAGCACGCAAAAGTCTTTCCATTCGCGGTACTGCTGGCCTTCGGTTTGCAGGCTGCCTTCGGCGCGCAGGCTCTGGATGCGCGCCACCACGCGCTCGGCCTCGTGCTCTTCGCTGTCGCAGTCGACGACCCGCACCGGCTCGCCTTCGCCCAATTCGCTGAACAGCGTCTTGGGAAACAGCTTGGGGTTTGGGCCGATGACGTTGTTGGCGGCGCGCAAAATCGCGCTGGTTGAGCGGTAGTTCTGCTCCAGCTTGACGACTTTGAGCGTCGGAAAGTCTTGCGGCAGTTTTTTCAGGTTGTCCAGCGTCGCGCCGCGCCAGCCGTAGATGGATTGGTCGTCGTCGCCCACCGCTGTAAAGCGGCCGCGCGCGCCGACCAGCAGTTTCAGCACTTCATACTGCGTGGCGTTGGTGTCCTGGTATTCATCAACCAGCACGTGGCCGAGCGCCGCCTGCCATTTATTGCGCACTTCCTCGTGCTCTTGCAGCAGTTTCAGCGGCAGGCCGATCAGGTCGTCGAAATCGACACTTTGGTAGGCAGCCAGCCGCTCTTCGTAGTTGGCCATGACGCGCGCCACCAGCCGTTCCTCGTCGCCGCTGGCCTGTGCTTCGGCCTGCGCGGCGTTCAGCCCGGCGCTTTTCCAGGCGCTGATCGTCCACTGCCACTGGCGCGCCGTGGCCACGTCGGTGCTGCCGCCGGCGTCTTTCAAAATGCTGGTCACGTCGTCGCTGTCAAGGATGGAAAACTGCGGCTTCAGGCCCAGCGCCGCGCCGTCCTGCCGCAGCATGCGCACACCCAGCGCATGAAAGGTGCAGATCAGCACGCCCTTGGCCGGCTTGCCGATCAGGCTTTTGGCACGCTCGCGCATTTCGGCGGCGGCCTTGTTGGTGAAGGTGATGGCGGCAATCTGCTCGGGCCGCATGCCGGTCTGGATCAGCCGGCCAATCTTGTGCGTGATGACCCGCGTTTTGCCCGAACCGGCACCGGCCAGCACCAGACAAGGGCCGTGCAGGTAGTTGACGGCTTCCTGCTGGGCCAGGTTCAGGCCGTGGGCGATGGCGGGAGCTTTGGAAGAGGTGGGTGAAAGTGAAGACATACAGGCGCAAAGTAGGAAGCGATAAGGGCGGGCGGCACGCCGCGCCACGAAACATCGAAGCGCCGCCAAGGCAGCGGTCATCATAGCTAGACGCGGATTTCCCCGCGTCATTCCCGCGCAGGCGGGAATCCAGCCGGCGCTGGGGTGGCCTGGCGTACTGGATTCCCGCTTTCGCGGGAATGACGGAAGTGGCAGTTTTGCGCAAGTCCTATTTTTCTTTGCCTTTGTCATTCCCGCGCAGGCGGGCATCCAGCGTTTGTTTCTCCGCGTCATTCCCGCGTAGGCGGGAATCCAGCCGGCGCTGGGGGGTGGCATGGCGTACTGGATTCCCGCCTGCGCGGGAATGACGGATAACGGCGCTCAGTGCAGGTGGGCGGCGTGCAGGCTGAGACTGGCCGGTTTCAGCTTCAGCGCGGCGCAGGCGTCCAGCAGCACGGCGCGGCGCACCGGCTGGCCGGCGCGGTGCTTTTCAATCGCCGCGTGCGCCCAGCCGCAGCCTTTGGCGCTGCCCAGCCCGGCGTCGATGGCCGCTTGGCGCAGGGCGGCGAGTCGTTCACGACCGGCGGCGGCGACCGCAGGCGCGGCGGGCAGCGTGGGCGGCGACACGTACAGCGCAGGCGCAGCCACTGTCGCACCGCCCGCGCCCGCGCCCGCGCCGGGCAGCGGCTGCAACCATCCGGCCTCAAACCGCGCCCAGTTTCGCGTGCAGCAGGTTTTCATGGCCTGCTCCAGCGTGATACCCGCCAGCGCCGCCTGTTCGCACAAGTCCTGCACCACCGTCGCCGTCACCGGGCCTTTGCGCTTGGTGGCCCGCACGGCCGCAAAGTCGGCCATGACTTGCGGATTCACCTGATCGATTCTCACCCGCGCCGCCGGCAAGGCCGGTGCGTTTGGCGTCTTACTATTCTCTTTCAAGTTCAATACAGTTATGGGTGCAGATTCTGCGGGGGTCGGCGTCAAAAGTTGCGGGGGTGGCACGTCGAAATCTGCCGGGGACGGTGCAAATTGTGCGGGGGTTGGGACTGTGGCAATGGCATCAAGCGCAGCGTGGTCTGCCGGCGCACAAGGCAAAACCTGCCACGCCGGGGCCGCGCAGGGCAGGGGCCGCAGCCCGTCCAGCGCAATCGCATAGCGCGTCGCGCGGCCCGTGCGGCGCAGCCGGGCGACCAGAATGCCCGCGCGCTCCAGCGCCCTGATGTGTTTTTGCACCGTGCGTTCGCCCATGCCGCACAGCCGCGCCACTCGGGCCACCGACGGCCAGCTCAGCTTGGCCGAATCGTTCAGGTGCGCGCAAAAGCACAGCAGCACGATCTTGCTGACGCCCTTGGGCAGGGCCGACAGCCAGACCCGGCCAATCATTTCCAGGCTGCTCATGCGGCACCGCCCTTCGTTGATTGGCCGATAGCGGCGGATGCACGGGGCGCGATGTTGAGGGTGAAGGCGAGAAGGTGCGCGCCGTGAAATTCCACGGGCGTAAATGCGGGAGCGTTAGCCATGAATGGCCTCCAGGACGTTCAGTTTGCAAAAACTGACGCACCCACTACCAAATGGGGGCGGCAGCTCGAACGGGTTGGTAGACCGGGAACCTCCTGCGAGAACCGGCGGAGCCGAAGCCCCCCCATCCGAGCCGCCAAAAACTGGAAGCGAAAATGATGAAGCCGCAGGTTCTGCGGGGAAACTGCGGCTTTCGTCGCAGGAGAGTTACACGGGCTACCAAACCCGGCCACACCTTTTTTTGGTGTGGACTTGTGGCGGAGTATAGCGGCTGAATGTTTTAATTCATCTGCCTGAACGGCCTTTTGCGCAGGTCTGGTGGAATGATGATTTGTGCCTATTTTCTTACTGATTCTTGGGGGCGATATTGGCCGTCAAGGGAGATTTGGTTGCAGTTGCTGCTGCTTCAAGACCAGTAATGATGTTACACGCAGAATGGTAGGTTAATGCATCTGCTATAGCTCGATTTACAGGATATTGCAAAAGCGGCTTTTCTCTTTCCTTAGTCATGTACTGCAATAAACCCTCACGTTGCTTTGATATACCTGCAGAAATAACGTTCACTGTGAGATTGTTAAAATACGCTTCGTTATACAGGCTCAAGAAAGCATTTGAAACTGTACTTCCTGCCGCCAACGCTTTCGCAGCAGATACCGGTGTAGCAATGCTCGCAGCACCGGATAGTAGGGTTGCAAACCCGCTCCATCCCATTTGGGTTTGAGATTTTGAAGAAACAAGTACGCGTAGAAAAGTCCCACATCGTTGATTCGATGCTGCAATTATTCTGTCTTGCAGATCATTACGCAGGTACTGAAATTTGGTCATTTCAGCCGACGTAGACACCAATTCTGGATTATCGAGACCATAATGCTTTAATAGATCGCCTATATCGATCTGCTCAAACTTCTCGGCCGTTTTGGAAGTTTTATCAACCATCAGTGAGCCTGCGCCGCTTAACAGATTGTCTTCGTCTGGTGTCGTGTAATGCCGAAGTGTGGAACATCCGGTTAAAGCAACTGCACTTACCAAGATCATGATTTTCAATATTGCGTTCACTAATTTGCTCCTTTATTCAAGTACTTATTAACAAATTCAGACTTTAGGTTGGAAAGGGCCGACATTTAAATTCAGTAGTTGGCGAAACTGATCCACTGCAATGCCGTTTTAGGGATGGTCTGCATAAGTCGTTTTTCCGATTTTTGGCGTCAATGGAATAAATGACTTACGAGCGTTTGAGCTAGAAAAAACGGGGTTATGCAGAGGTTCCTTAGATATCAAGCTATCGGATAATCACTAACGCCATGAACGATATATCTTTTAATGCTTCCCGTCGGCGCTACTACCGCATTTGCATTTAGATAAAGAAGACCCGGTCTGCTCATATTGTTCTCGTGAAGCGACCAAGTTATCAGCGACCTAGCTCTCTCCGAACTTTCAAGATCGATGCTAAATGAAACGGTACGTTTCTCTACCAAGTCGAAGAATTTTCCCCAGCCAGTGAGTGAGTTGTATTTGGTGACGTTGCCAGATATCTCGTGAGGTGCTGGAACTGTAGCGGGTCGAAGATAAAGTAGTGACTGCGCATCGAAAACAGCTAACTCTTCGCCGCGAGGGCGAGTTACGGTGAGCACTATCTTTTTGTCTTGGCGTATTGGTCGATGAACTTCCTCAAGCGCAGATTCAAGCACGGCAGGCAGTTCACCTAAAGTTGGCTCGATCCGCTTATCGAGCGCATTTGAGTGGACTGCGGGCTGATTAAATTTTCCAACTGCCTCGTTAAAGGCGTACTTTATGTAGTCATAAAAGACGCCACTCGTTAAAGCGCCTGCCGTCCAAATCGTAGCCTCATAAACAAAGCTCCCTCTTTTTGGCGTTTCAATATATATCTTGGCGCCATTAACTGCCTCGGCGCGAGTTCGTATTTCACCATTTAGGTAAGCGTGCGTGACTATCGAGCTTGCTCGCGCGATCCCGTGAAGCGCAACCGCCGCGTCATAGATTTCCAACCTTCCTGAATCGGCTGTGCCATGTTCGTAACGAAACTTGATTTTGAGTTCTGACATTAAGCGACCCTACGAGTGTTTGAACTTTAAGGCTAACGTATATTGGACAACTGAATGTTACTTACTATTACTGTAAGTTACGATCCTAAAAGAAGAAACTTGCAATTTATTTCTCTTTTTAGTGCGCTAACAAGTGAGCAAGCCGTTTAGGAAAAACTAAATTCCAGCGAATGAATTTGCTTCGCAATCCGTGCGCCCTGACGTGCTCGACACACCGCGCGGCGCGGCTCGCCGCATCATTTCCATGAGGTACGCCAATGAACGCGAAATTGCCAGACACGCCCAAAGCCTGGGTTGACCCCCACGATGCCCCCGAACTGGACGAGGCTTTCTTTCGCAACGCCACCCCTTTGATTGACGACAAGCCAGTGTCCCCCGCGCAGTACGCCAAGGCGGTGCGCCGTGGCCGTCCCGTGGGCAGCACCCAGGACGCGGTCAAGGTGCCCACGACCATCCGGCTCTCGCCCGAGGTGTCGGCGGCCTTTCGCGCCACGGGCCGGGGCTGGCAGACGCGCATTGACGCGGCGCTCAAGGACTGGCTGAAAAATCACTCGCCTGTGTGATAACCAGCGCCGCCTTCCTTCAGCGGGACGGGGCTGAACGGGGAAGCGCCGGGTTCAGGCTTGTGAACAGTCTGAAGAATTGATTTTATTAAGTTTTTCAGGCCTCTAGCGCACGCTGCACGTGCGCAAGCAGCTATAAATTAAGTAGCGATTTATTCAACAATCGAAAAACCAAACGCTCAGGCGGCCGCAGCCCGCTGGCGGGGAATGGCGTAGGTGCCGACGACATGTGCTACGGGGTCGTCGCTGCCTTCGGAGTACAGGCTGACTTCGCCGACCGCCAGCAATTTGCCCACGCGCATGAGTTTGCACACGCCGATGATGGCGCGGTCGGCTGACGGTTTGCGCAGAAAGTTGATGCTCAAGCTGCTGGTGACGGCCAGCGGAACGATGCCGATTTCGCCCAGGATGGCCACATACAGCGCCACATCGGC
Organism: Polaromonas sp. CG_9.5; assembly: GCF_035984465.1. NCBI lineage: Bacteria > Pseudomonadati > Pseudomonadota > Betaproteobacteria > Burkholderiales > Comamonadaceae > Polaromonas > Polaromonas sp. CG_9.5. The sequence continues at coordinate 39,341 of NZ_JAXCHR010000002.1, read as the reverse complement.
GACCGCCATCAGCACCGGCCCGGCCACGGTGCCACCGGGCCGCAGTTCATGAATGCCAATCGGGTGCCGGATGGTGGCGGATTGGTTGCCCACCGCCTCCACGGTGCATTGGGTCTGGGGAAATTCTCGCGCCAGGAATTGAGCGATTTCTGTGTGGGTGGCCATGGTTTCCTTGGGTTTCTGGGGAAGGTGGTTTTTGGGCAAAGAATGAAGCGTAGCGCCACGCCGGGATGGCGTGATCAAAAAAACTCCCGGCGCACGCAACATGGCAGCGCAAGGCAAGTCGAACATGCTACAAAAAATAGAGCTGCCAGCGCAGGCGCAGTATGCGAAAAAGGCACTCTTATCTCATTAGCTACCTACCTCAGACACGGATTTTTCCGTGTCATTCCCGCGAAGGCGGGAATCCAGCCGGAGTTCAGCATGTGGCACTGGATTCCCGCCTTCGCGGGAATGACGGGTTTTATTCTTTGAGGTAGGTAGCTAATCAGGCACTTTCAGCCTCAAAACCGGTGGCTTGCTTGTACAGACGCTGCCAAGTTGCCAGCGCATCTGGCCGGCGACAATACGCCCCGTGCTCAATATCCTTGCCGTTACCTTTCCCTTCTTTGCGCTGGTGCTGTGCGGCTACCTTGCCACCCGGCGGGCGTTGTTGCCGCAAGCGGCCATTCCGGGTCTCAACACGTTTGTGCTGTATTTCGCGCTGCCCTGCATGCTGTACCGCTTTGGTGCCGGCACGCCGATTGCGCAGTTGCTCGACGGCAGCCTGATTGCCGTGTATTTGCTGTGCGCCTTGCTGATCGTCGGCATCACCGTGGCCGTGACACGGCATCGCGCCCAAGGCGGCCGGCGGGGCGTGGGCTGGAACGACGCCGCGTTCGGCGCGCTGGTCGCGGCCTTTCCCAACACCGGCTTCATGGGCGTGCCGCTGCTGGTGGCGCTGCTGGGCGCGCAGGCCGCCGGCCCGGCGATTGTCACCATCGTCATCGACATGCTGGTCACGTCGTCGCTGTGCATTGCCTTGTCGCGGCTCGATGGCGCGGACGAGCACGGTGCGGCACGGGCCGCCAAGCTGGCGCTCAAGGGCGTGGTGGTCAATCCGCTGCCGTGGTCGATTGCGCTGGGCGCGCTGGCATCTAGCCTGGATTTTGCGTTGCCAAAACCCGTCATGGGCACGGTCAGTTTGCTGGCCGATGCGGCCTCGCCAGTGGCGCTGTTTACCATTGGCGCGGTGCTGGCGCGCTCACAAATGAATAGCGTGTCGCGCACGCCCCTGGCGGACTACGTGCCGGTAGCACTGATAAAACTGGTGCTGCATCCGTTGCTGGTGGGTGGCGTCGGCCTGGGCGCCATTGCGCTGGGCTTGCCGCTGGAGCGCTTTACGCTGACCGTCGTGGTGCTGGTGGCGGCATTGCCCAGCGCCAGCAACGTAGCCATGCTGGCCGAGCGCTTTGGCGCTGACAACGGGCGCATTGCGCGCATCATTTTGCTGTCAACGGTGCTGGCGTTTTTCAGCTTTCCGGCAGTGGTGGCCTGGCTGACTTGATATTCTGAGATCGAGTCGTCAGAAATCTGATTTGGAAATGTACATTTACCTAGACGTTTTTGTGATTTCAGGCTTAAATGTTCATTTAAATGAACAAATTAAAAATTCCCGCGGACCTTGGCAAAGCCATCGCCCAATATCGAGCGGACAACAAGCTGTCTGCCGTCGCCATCGCGCGTAAAGCCGGGCGCAGCCGCACCGTCTTGCACAACCTGGAGCGTGGCGACGATGTCACCGTAGCGTCTTTGTTTGAAATTCTCCGCGCCATGGGTTTATGTATCAGCCTGCAAAAGACCGGTATGCCGACGCTTGAAGAAATGCAGCGCAGGTTTGCAGACGAGGACGAAGGGAACGAAGCAGGGAGCAAAAATGCTGCCTGAGCGCATCCGTCTGCTCGATGTAGACATCAACGGCGCGCACAGCGGGCAACTGGCGCACGCGTCCACTTACACCTTTGACTACCGCCGCGATGAGGGTTCGCAGCCCAGTGTGTCTTTGCTGATGCCGCCTGGCATCTTGCATTTTGACGGCGGTAGCGCGCTGTTTCCAGCGATGGACATGAACCTGCCCGAGGGCTACTTGTTCATGCAAATCCGTGAGTTCTTCCCCAAACAGACGATCACTCCCATGCACTTGCTGGCCTTGATGGGCAACAACGGCATTGGGCGGCTGGGCTATCGGCTGGCTGATGCAACTGCTTTAACGCCTGCTGCCGTTGTCAACAAGGCCGACTTGCTGGCCAGCGGTAACGGCCCGGCGCTTTTTGCGCAACTGATGCACGCCTATTTGTCCACCGGGGCGGGTATATCAGGTGTTCAACCCAAAATCATGGTGCCCGACAAAGCTACTCTACCGGTGCCCACCCTGATCATCAAAATGGCGGCTGACCGTTACCCCGGCTTATCTGCCAACGAGTTCATGTGCCTGTGTGCCGCGCGGGAAGCGGGCATTGAGGTGGCACCTTTTGATTTGTCTGAAGACGGCTCGCTGTTGGTGATTGAGCGTTTTGACATCGCCGCAAACGGCAAGCGCTTGGGCTTTGAAGACGTCGCATCGTTGATGGGCCAGCATGTGCGCGATACGCTGTCAGATCGCAAGTACCACGGCAGCTATGAACGCGTAGTCACTGCCTTAAAGTTGATCAACTTGCCGGCAGCCGGGCTGGCGCGGTTTTTTGAGCAGCTTGCCTTTACTGTCATGGTGCGTAACGGCGACGGGCACCTTAAAAACTATGGTGTGCTCTACAGCAGCCTGGATGACTTGCGCCTCGCACCCATGTTCGACGTAGTCACTACGTCCATCTACAAATACCAACGCTTTGAAGGCGGCCCCGAGCTGGAAGACCACACCATGGCGCTCAAACTATTTGCCGGTGCCAAGGGGTCAAAAATTTATCCCTGCGCTAAAGACTTGCTGGATTTTGGGCGGCGCATCTGCGGCGTGTCTGACCCCGCAGCGGTTCTTCAGCGTATTGCCCAAGGTATGGCGCAGGCTTTAGCCAAATGTAGATCGGACCACCGGATTGCTGCGCCGCTGCATGCACAGATGAGCGCGGCCTGGCAGTCTGGTTTGATGTTGGCGGGGCAAACTGCGCGGGGTGGCCAGCAGAGATAATTTGTATTAATTTAAGTGCCCGTTTGAATCGACGAAAAGCGGCTAATCCTTGGACTCAATTGGATGTGGACGCACGGGCAAGTTATGTCCGCCGCATTGGGTTTTTTGAACGGAGTTGATGGGTTGATCTGCGAGCTTGCGCAGAGCTCCGCTAACCTTGCCCGCACTACGGTTGTCATCTGAGGGCTGTCACCAGACCGGAATCGACATGAAAGGCTGTCAAATCGCAATCGGGTCTACATCAATCGCCCAGCGCACCAGGCTTTTGAAGTCGGCTTGCCGGCGCGTTTCAAACAGCACTGGCTGCCAGGCGGCCAAAAAGCCTTGCAGCGCCTTGCGCGACGGGCTTTCCACCAGCATTTGCGCGCGCTCGATGTTGGCGACGCGCTGGATCGTCATCGGCACCGCCGGATAGGGCGTGACGTGGTCATGGCCGGGCAGTTGCTGGTCTTGTGCGGCCAGAGCGGCGGCATTCAGGAAACCCTGCGCCACTTCCTGGGTTTTGGCGTCGGCGCGCACCAGCGCGGAAAAGCCGAACGGTGACAGGGCCGCAGCCTCCCGTTCTTCGAGTTGCTGTGCGGCAAACGCCGGGTAGTCGTGCCGTTTCAGCGCTTCAAACAGCGGATGGTCGGGGTGAAAGGTCTGTACCCACATTTCGCTGGCGGCGCTGTGCCGGGCGTCGCGGCCAGCCCGGCCTGCCGCCTGCATCAACAGGCTGAACAAGCGCTCGGGCGCGCGAAAGTCGCTGGAAAACAGCGCGCTGTCGGTGTTGATGGCCGCCACCAGCGTGATGTGGCGGAAATCGTGGCCCTTGGCAATCATTTGCGTGCCGATCAGCACATCGACCTCGCCGGCATGCACGCTGGCCAGTTGTGATTCGAGCGTGCCTTTGTGCCGGGTGGTGTCGGCGTCAATGCGGGCAATGCGCACCGGGCTGCCGTCGGGTCGGCTCACGCCCGCCAGCAATTCGGCCAAGTGTTCTTCGAGCCGCTCGGTGCCGCGTCCGACGGGGGCAATGTCGATGTTGCCGCAGGTCGGGCAGGCGCGCGGCACGCGTTCGGTAAAGCCGCAGTGGTGGCAACGCAGTGTGCGGTCGATTTTGTGGAACACCCGGTAAGCGCTGCAGTACGGGCAGTCGCTTTTCCAGTCGCAGTCGTGGCAGGCCAGCACTGGCGCATAGCCGCGCCGGTTCAAAAAAATCATCGACTGCTCGCCACGCGCCACGCGCTCGCCAATAGCTAGCAGCAGCGGCGGGGCGATGACGCAGTGTTTGGGCTGGTGGTTCATGTCCACTCGTCTGACCAAAGGCAAGGCCGAATCGTCACCGATTCGTTGGTCCATGTTCAGGCGCTGGTAGCGGCCAGTGAGCGTGGCCTGCCAGCTTTCGAGCGACGGCGTGGCCGAGCCGAGCAAAACCCGGCAAGTGTTGACCCCCACGCTCCCCACTGCGTGGGGTTCGCTGCCCCGCGAGGGGGTGCTGTGCCTGCGGCCCGGCGAAGCCGATGAAGTGTTGACCCCCACGCTCCCCACTGCGTGGGGTTCGCTGCCCCCCAAGGGGGCGCTGCGCCTACGGCCCGGCGAAGCCGGTTCCGTGGCCCCTGCTGGGGCAGGCGGGGACACGGTGGCGAAAACTTGGGCGCTGTTCGCGTTCGTCTTCAAGCTTTCCAGCCGCGCGCGGTACACCGCCAGGTCGCGCGCCGAATAGCGTGCGCCTTCTTGCTGCTTGTAGCTGGGGTCGTGCTCTTCATCGACGACGATCAGGCGCAGATTGGGCAGGGACGCAAACACCGCCATGCGGGTGCCGAGCACCAGCCGGGCCTGGCCGGAATGCGCGGCCAGCCAGCTTTTGAGCCGCTGCGCGGGCGTCAAGGCGCTGTGCAATGGCACGACGCGTTCGCGTCCCAAGTGGGCAAATCGGGCTTCAAAACGTGCCTGCAGCTGCGGCGTCAGGTTGATTTCCGGCACCATCACCAGCACTTGCGCCGACGGGTCTTGCGCCAGCACGGCGGCGGCGGCGCGCAGATACACCTCGGTCTTTCCGCTGCCGGTGGCCCCAAACAGCAGCGCAGGCCGCTGTTTTCCGACGGTTTCAGCATCAAATTCGGCGATAGCGGTTGTCTGCTGGTCGCTGAGTGCTATTAAATTGGTAGTATCTGGCACGCTGCTGGTGTCTTTAACGGGCCGTTTGAGCCGCCGCGCCAGTTGCAGCGCCGTGAGTTCGCGCAGTTGCGGCGGCAAGGCGGCCAGCGCCACTTCACCCAAAGAGCGCTGGTAATAGCTGGCGGTAAACGCCACCAGCTTGCACCAGGTTGATGACAGCGGCGCCAGCCCGTCGAGCGCGCCGGCAATGTCGCGGATGCTGGTTTCCTTCAAGCCGCCGCTGTCAGGCAACACGTCCCACACCACGCCCAGCACCTCGCGCCGGCCAAAGGGAACGCGCACCAAGGTGCCGGGGCAGTGCGGCAATTCGCTGCGGTAGGTCAGCGGTCCGGCGATGGCACTGTGCGCCGGTGTGGCTACCACGACCTGAAGCCAGTGGCTCATGGGGCGCGTCCAGAGGGGCGTTTAGGGAAAAAACCGCCTTCAGACCGAACGCTAAGTCCTTGATTTTTCAACATTTTGGACGGAGTCAGTCTGCCTGTGGATAACTTTGTTGATAGATTGCGCCGATGCGCTGAAAAGGGGTGTAAAGCAGGGTTTTCCTTCCATTGCACGGAAAAAAGGCAATTTGAAGTTTCCTTATAAATCAACGACTTACGAGTGCTATGGCTTTGATAGCGAGGATGGCGGCCAAAAATAGAAATTAAATAGCCGTACCACAGATTTTGTGCATAAGTCGCACTGAATGCGCTGATTTTTGCGCTTTCCCTGTCTGGAAAGTGCCCAAACCAGCGGGTTTGGAGCCGCTGGTGCCTGTTTTTTCAGCAGGCGCCGGTGCGCAGGCTGCGCGAATGCGCATGCACGGCGCGCACCAGCACTTCGACGTTTTCTGGCGGCGTGAACTGGCTGATGCCGTGGCCCAAATTGAAAATCTGGGTCGGGCCGTCTTGCGTGCGGTCGGTGTGCGGCGTACCGAAACTGTTCAGCACGCTGGCCACTTCGGCTTCGATTTGCGCCGGATTGGCAAACAGCACGTTGGGGTCTAGGTTGCCTTGCAGCGCTTTGGCGTTGGGGCCGTTTTCGCCGACTTGCGCGCGGGCGCGGGCCAGGTTCACCGTCCAGTCCAGCCCCAGCACTTCGCAGTCGAGCTGCTTCATGGCTTGCAGCCACTGGCCGCCGCCCTTGGTGAACACCAGGCGCGGAATCTTCACGCCGTTGTGTTCGCGCTTGAGCTGCGCCAGCACGCGCGCGGTGTAGGCCAGGCTGAAGGTGTGAAAAGCCGCATCGGCCAGCACGCCGCCCCAGCTGTCAAAAATCATCACCGCTTGCGCGCCGGCTTCGATTTGCAGGTTCAGGTATTGCGCGACCGAATCGGCGTTGACCGCCAGGATCTTGTGCATCAAATCGGGGCGCTGGTACATCATGGTTTTGACCAGGCGGTAATCGCTGGAACCTGCGCCCTCGACCATGTAGCACGCCAGCGTCCAGGGGCTGCCGGAAAAGCCGATCAGCGGCACCCGGCCATTGAGCGCCTTGCGAATCGACGTGACGGCGTCAAACACATAGCGCAGCTTGTTCATGTCGGGCACTTCGAGCCTGGCCACGGCGGCTTCGTCGCGAATCGGCGTGGCGAACTTCGGCCCTTCGCCGAGCGCAAACGACAAACCCAGGCCCATCGCGTCGGGCACGGTCAGGATGTCGCTGAACAAAATGGCCGCGTCCAGCGGAAAGCGCTCCAGCGGCTGCAGCGTGACTTCGGTCGCGTAGTCGGTGTTGGTCGCCAGCCCCATAAAGCTGCCGGCCAAAGCGCGCGTGGCTTTGTATTCAGGCAAATAGCGGCCCGCCTGGCGCATCAGCCAGACCGGGGTGTAGTCGGTCGCCTGACGGAAGCAGGCGCGCAAAAAGGTGTCGTTTTGAAGAGGTGCAAACATACGGGGGATTGTCTCAGGTGTGGGATGGCGGTAAATGCTGCAGCAGGCCTTGGCAGCGGCTGCACGCCCTGTTTTTGCATCAAAACAGGCGCTTGTGCAGACACTGCGGGCGTGTGCAGCTCTTATTTAAATAGCAAAATCCGTGCGGGTGCGGCGTTTTTCAAGCCGTGGCATCCGGGTGCTTGAGCAGCAGGCGCTCCAGCGCGTTGAGCGTTCCGTACGACTCGGCAAAGTCGGCAAACAGCGCGGCGTTGTCAGGCGCGGCGGCCCGGCCACGCCAGTCGGCACGGAACTGGTCAAAAATTTGGCCGAAACTTTTCTGGCCGTCGATCAGCCGCAGGATTTTGGCGCCGTATTTGCCCGGATTGACCATGACCGTCACGCCTGAATGCTGGTGCGCGAGCATGAAGGGCTGGCCCCGGTGGCTGTCAAACACCTGCGCGGCAATCTCGCCGGTCAGCGGTTCATGGTAGAAAAACGGAATATAGGCCGCATCGCCATACGGCGCGGTGCAAGCGGCGTTTTGCGTGAGGTAGAGCGAATGCGTGACGATGTTGCCAATCATCAATTCGGCCATTTCGTACTGCTGGCGCAGCGGCAACTGGCGCAGGCTGGCGGTCATGGCGGGCGGTTTGCGGCCCAGCACCATGTGCGGCAAATAGGGCGAGCGGCCGCGCTGCACATCGCTGAAGCTCAAATGCAGGCCGTGCTGCGTGCCCAGCCAGTCGAACAATTCGCCCACGCTGTAAGAACGGTCTTGCGAATGCAGCAGCAAGTCGTAGATGCCGGCGTCGCCCAGCTTGTGGTCGTGGTACAGGTCTTCGCCGCGTAAAAACCAGTTGCTGGGCGGCAAACTGCCGAGCAACTCGCGGGTGTTGGCAATCTTGCGCTGCTCGGCCACTTCATGGCCGTTTTGCTCGTTATGGACCAGCCGCATCAGCGCCTGCATCTGGTACACGCCGGCGCGGCCGGTGGTGGCATAAACCATCAGGCCGATCGCCCCAGCGGGCTTGAGCGCGCTGCGCAGCACCCGCAGGCCCAGGTCGGGGTCAGCCAGGTGGTGCAGCACGCCGCTGCAGTTGATGTAGTCGAACTGGCCCAGCTCCAGCGCCGGCAGGTTCAGCAGCGAGTCATGCACCCACGTGATGTTGTTCAAACCGCGAATTTTGGCGCGTTGCTGGGCCAGCGCGGTGCTGGCGTGGCTCATGTCGAGGTGAACGATTTCGGCGTTAGTTGCGCGCAACTGCTCGGCCAGGAAAATCGTTGCGTCGCCAGTACCACCGCCGGCCACCAGCGCCCGGAAATTGTGCGTAAACGACTGTTTTCCGGCAAAACAGTAGTGGTTGATCATCGGCAGGTCTTCAAGCCAGGTCAGCACCAGGCGCTTGCGGTCGTCTTCCGGGTCGCACGGCGGGTAGGGCAGGGATTCGTACTGGCTTTTGACCTTGGGCAGATAGTTCTGGGGCATGCGTGTCTCGAAAAGAAAAAGAAAGCCGGGGGCGAAGGTTTCAGGGTCTGCGAGCCTCTAGCGCGGCCACGGTTGGCAAGGCGTCAGCGCACGGGCAGAAACTGCAAAAACGTGCCGCCGGCCAGATTTTGTACATAGCTGATGACGGCGCGCCGGTACTTTTCGGTCACCACTTCGGCCAGCAAATCGAGCCGGCCAATGATCTTGCCAAATTCGCGCTCAAAACTCAGGTTGCGCTCCAGTCCCGAGATTTCGTCCGCCAGCAGCAGCGTCTGGCCGGCGGCATTGCGCCGGGTGGACAGCAGCCAGACGGCAATCTCAATGTTGCGGGCCGCGTTGTAGATGTACTGGGCGTCCAGGCTGTCAATCAGATACAGCGTGGTTTTGCCGCCGTGCGCCGTCACCAGCATGTCGGCGCTGGCATGCACAAACGCCGCCACCCGGTCGCCGCTGAAGTCGTTGCTGAGCGCCAGCGACAGGGCCGCAATATCGCGTTTGCCCTGCAGTTCGGGCCAGGGCGCAGGGCGTTCGATGGTTTGGCGCAGTTTTTCCAGCGCGGCGTCGCGGCTGGTGACGCCGGTCTTGCGCCATTCGGCCGGGTTGCGCTTGTAAAGCTTGTCGGCAATGCGCAGCAGGCTGTCGAGGTTGTCGCGCATGCCCAGCGTCGCCATACGGTTCACGTCTGACTGGACGACTTCCGACGGGGCCATCGGGGCGACCTGCGTTTGGCCGCGCGTGGTGGGCACCGAACTGGCGCAGCCTGCCAGCAGCAGCACGGTCAAAGGCAAGGCAAAGGGCGCGGCAACGCCGCGTGGCGCACGCATCGGCCGGGACGCCACGGCTCAGCGCGCGGGCGTCTCTGGCTGCGCAGGCGAATGCAGCAACCCGCTGGACAGCAGCACCCGGTGGTCAATCTTGATGCAGTGGTCTTGCACCACCAAGAGGCCTGCGGCTTCGGCGGTGGCAGCCGCGCCGGCATGGGCCACGCCGAGCTGCATCCAGACCGCTTTGGCGCCGATGGCAATCGCCTCGTCAACGATGGGCGGAATGTCTTCGCTGTTGCGAAAGCAGTTCACCAGGTCAATGGTTTCGTGCTGCGCCGCTTCGGTGAGCGTGGCATAGGCTTTTTCGCCCAGCACCTCGGTCGCGTTCGGGTTGACCGGAATGATGCGGTAGCCGGCGGCCTGCATGTAGCGCGACACATCAAAGCTGGCCCGATGCGGCTTGGGCGACAGACCGACGACGGCAATCGTGCGGCAATGATTGAGGATGTACGGAATGCGTTCGGCATGGGTGACAGAATTCATCGTCAGTCTCCGGGGGTTGAGGATGGATGGATATTAGCGGCTTGGCGGCGCACCCCTCACAGCCTGGCCAGTTCGGCCCGGACATCGCGCACAGACAAAATTTCGGACAACACCACGGGCGCGCGGCCGGGCTTGTAAATCACGTAAACCGGCACGCCGCTGCGGCCCAGTTCGGCCAGCGCCTGCGTCACGGCCGGGTCGCGGCGCGTCCAGTCGGCACGCAGCAGGGCCACTTTTTTGGCGTCCATATCGGCCAGCACGTCGGCGTTGACCAGCGTGGTTTTTTTGTTGTATTGGCAGGTCACGCACCAGGCAGCGGTGAAATCGACAAACACGCTTTGGCCTTGCGCTGTCAGCTCTGCGACCCGGCCCGGCTGCCAGTCTTGCCAGCGGCTTGATGCGGCGGTCGCGGGCGTCGGCACAGGTTTGATGATGTTCGGGCCGATAGTCCATATTCCCAGTGCGAAGAGTGCTATTGAAAATGCAGCAATGCTGCGTCGCGCCGTGCCGTTCAACCCCAGCGCCCAGACTGCCAGCGACAGCAGCACCAGCAGCGCCAGCAATGCACCCGCGCCGTCAATGCCGCTTTGCTGGCCCAGCACCCAGACCAGCCAGGCGACGGTGGCAAACATCGGAAAAGCCATCAACTGCTTCAACGTCACCATCCACGCGCCGGGCCGGGGCAGGGCGCGCGCCAGGCCGGGCAGCGCACTGAGCGCCAGATACGGCAGCGCCATGCCCACGCCAATCGCACCAAACACCGCCAGCGCCTGCAGCGCCGGCAAGCCCACGGCATACCCCAGCGACGCCCCCATGAACGGCGCGGTGCAGGGCGACGCAATGGCCGTGGCCAGCACGCCAGATAAAAACGCATTCACGCCGGGATTTTTTGACTGCAGATTCATGGCGCGGCTGGGCAAGATGGTGCCAAATTCAAACAGCCCCGCCAGGTTCAGCCCCAGCAGCGTGAACAGTGCTGCCAGCGCCGCCACCACCGCCGGGCTTTGCAGCTGAAAGCCCCAGCCCAACTGGTCGCCCGCCGCCCGCAGGCCCAGCAGCAACGCCCCCAGCGCCAGAAAAGACAGCACCACGCCAGCGCTGTAGGCCAGCCCTGAAGTCAGGCGCGCAGCCTGGCTTTTCTCATTCACAAACCCCACCACCTTGATGGCCAGCACCGGAAAAACGCAGGGCATCAGGTTCAGGATCATGCCGCCCAGCAGTGCCCCCAGCAAAGCCGCCAGCAGGCTGATTGAAGACGGTGCGGCGGGCTGGGCTGCGGGCATTGCCGCCGCATTGGCCTTCAGCGCCGCCGCCAGCGCCGGCGACACCACGGCGACGCTGGCAACGGCTGGCCAGTCGCCTTTGACCGGCGCGTCGATACGGTAAGCCGCGTTGTTGTAGGCCACGACCAGCGGCATGTTCGCGGGGCTTTCGGTGCGCTGGCCAGAGAGCGGCAGCTCTGCCGTCCAGACCGCGCCCTGCCACGCTTGCTGCCACGCGCCAGCAGGCTCGATCACGCCGGCGGTTTCGGGGAACAGCGCCAGCGTCTGGTCTTGCAGCGCCGCCGGCAAACCGGCCAGCGACACCTTGAGCGCCGTGCCGCTCACTTCCAGCTGACTGCTGCCCGTGGCCAGTGGTTTGGGCGCGGCATCAAACGCCGCCTGAAACGCCTGACCGCTGGCGGCTGTCGATCCCTTGACCGGCAGACTCAGCGTAAATTCGCCCTCTTGCGGAATGCATTCCTTGCGGCAAACCAGCCACGCCGCCTTCAGCTTGATGTCGAGTTGCTGCGCGTTGAACCCCGGTGCCACCGTCAGCGGCACCGGCAGCAGCACGGTTTGCTCGTAGCCGTAGTTGGCCAGCGTGCCGATAGGGATTTTTTTCGGTGTCGGCCAGGCAATCTCGCCCGCCGTGATGCCGTCCGGCAGTTGCCATTCCAGCATCGTCGGCAAACCCGAGTCGCCGGAATTTTTCCAGTAGGTATGCCATTCCGGCTGGTGCGCCAGTTGCAGGCCCAGCCAGACCGGCTTGCCCGCCTCGACGCCTTCAGGCGCCCAGGCCAGCAGTTCGGCCCGCACTTGGTCGGTGGTCACCACCGGACTGTGCGAAGCTGTTTTTAACAAGCCATTTTGGGCTGATGCGCTTGTTCCGAGGGCGCAAGCAGCTATTAAAAAAATAGCGGAAATAAAACGTTGAAAATTCATGGTGCTAATGGGAGTGACGGCCCCGCCTTTAGTTCCGGCAGCAGCCAGAGGACGCGCAGACGGCGTCCGAATCCCGGATTGTGCGCCAGCGCGCGCTGCGTCGTTCACGCCGGTGTCGCCTGTGATGGGTCACCTTGCGGCTGCGTTTACTTTAAATAAGTTTCTCATTATTTACATTTTTATCTAAATGTATAAAATGAGAAACACTATGCCCGCACCACCGCTTGCCATTTCAAACACCTCAGCCACTCGATTGGCTGCGCTCGGGGAGCAGATTCGCACGCGCCGCAAGGCGCTCAAGCTCAGCGCCACGGTCGCTGCAGAAGCCGCTGGCCTGTCGCGCGTGACCTTGCATCGCATGGAAAAAGGCGCGCCCGCCGTCACCATGGCGGCCTACCTCAACGTCACGGCGGCGCTGGGGCTGGACATTAGCCTGAGCCTGCCAGCTGATCAAGCCGCCGCTGCGCCGACTGCCGACCGCACGGGCTGGATTCCAGCGCGAGTGCGTTTGGGCGACTACCCGCAACTCAAGCAACTGGCCTGGCATGTGCAGGGCGTTGATGAACTGACACCGGCAGAAGCGCTCAGTATTTATGAGCGCAACTGGCGCCATATCGACGCGTCAACGCTGCAGCCGCATGAGCGGCAACTGGTCGATGCCTTGCGCCTGGCCCTGACATGAATGCCCGCCCTGTTTGAACGACCGCACCACCAGCGCATTGCCCAGGTGCTGCGCGCGCTCAATGGCCCGTTGCTGATGGGCCGACGACGGCGTTTTCAGCCGTGACGTGATTGACCTGGCCATGATGAAGCCGTCACTGGCGCTGCTTCGACAAGCCCTGCTGAAAGCGCACGGTGCCTATGGCAACGCCATTCGTCAGGATCTGGGCAAGGCCCTGCTGCGGCTGCAAACCCGGCAAGGATGGCTGGAGCGCTGCATGCAGGCAATGGCCATGGTGGAACCCAAGGCCGTGGTGTGGCAGCGGCTTCGGGCGCTGCGCAGAAATTGAACCGAAATAGTAGCCAAATTGGCCTCTAGTGCAGTAAGGGCGGGCGCAAGCAGCTATCAATAAAGTAGTGATTTACGAGGCGGGCAGCGCAAACACCGCCAGCAGTTTTTTCGGTGCCCGGATGCGGAGCTGCGTGCCCTTGGGCTTGCCGATGGCTTCCTTGCCAGCGCCGGGTTTACCCAGGATGTTGACCACCAGCACCTCGCCGTCCCAGGCAAAAAACAGTCGGCGGTAGCGTTGCGGATTGGGCACCGGCTCATGCGGCGGGTTGCCCGTATTGCAATACGGGATGGGTCTATGAATTCAAAGCGCGGTTTGGCATGGTTTGCCCATGAGAGGGGCTGGCGAAGCGGGTACTTGCCTTGCGGCGTCAAACACCAAGCCGGCTTTGCCAAGGTTTAATCGAACATAAGCATTTGATTTAATTGGATTTTTCTATAGTTCCGCCAACTATTTCGCCAACTTTTAAAGCGCAATCTGCCGCTGCAAGTCAGCCAGCCGTATCTATCCGTCGCGACCACTGATAAATTTCTGCCCTCAATGCATCCGCGCCGCCCTCAAACTCGCCGGATTCAGCCTGAGCGCGGCGCAGGCGTCGAGCAGCACGGCGCGGCGCACGGGCTGGCCGGACTGGTGTTTTTCGATGGCGGCATGCGCCCAGCCACAGCCTTTGCTGCTGCCCAGACCTGCGCCCACCGTGGCTTGGCGCAGGGCGGCGATGCGCGCGCGGCCAGCGGCTACGACTTCCGGTGCGGCGGGTTGGGCGACGGGCGGCTTCCACAGTGCGGGCGCTTTCACCGTGGCGGTCGTGGCGGCGGGGCTGAGGCCCAAGCCACCGGGCGCGGCTGACAGCCAACCAGCCTCAAACCGCGCCCAGCGGCGGCGCGGGTCGCAGCAGGTTTGCAGCGCCTGCTCCAGACTCAGGCCGGCAAGGCGGGCTTGCTGGCCGATGACCTCGATCACCGCTGCCGTGACCGGCCCCATGCGTTTGGCTTGGCGGATGGCCGCAAAGTCGGCCAGGACTTCGGGGCGCACGCCATTGACCCGACTCAGCACCGCTGGCAAGGCCGGTGCGCTTGTTCCTTTGGTGTTCTGTTGAAGGTTCAATACTGTTATGGGTGCAGATTCTGCGGGGGTCAAGGTCGAAATCTGCGGGGGTGGCGTGTCGTTTTCTGCGGCGGGCGTGGCAAAAACTGCGGGGGTTGGGGCTGGGCGATTAACAGCGCCAGCGCCTTGCCACGCGTCATTGAGCACCACAACGCCGCCGCCCGGCGCAGACGCTAACACCAGCGGCACCAAGCCGTCCAGGTGAACTGTGTAGCGCGTGGCGTGGCCGACGCGCAGCCGGGGCCGCAAAATGCCCGCTGCAACCAGCCCGCGCACATGGCCCTGCACGGCGCGCTCGCTCAGGCCGCACATCCGCGCCACGCGGGCGATGGACGGCCAGCACAGGCCAGAGGTGTTGTTGACGTGGTGGCAAAAGCATTGCAGCACCAGCTTGGACGTGCCACGGGGCAGGGCGCAGCGCCACAGACGCGCGGCCAGATCAAGGCTCAGGCTGGCGCTCATGCGGCACCGCCTTGGCGGGAAAAGGCGAAAAGCGGTGCGCCGTGGAATGCCACGGGCGAGTGTGCGGAAGAGTGAGCCATGCATGGCCTCCAAGAGTGCAGTTTGCAAAAACCGCCGCACCCGAGACCAATCGGGGGCGGCAGCTCGAACGGGTTGGTCTACCGGGCACTCTTGCGAAAACCGGCGGAGCAGAAGCTCCCCCATCCGAGCTGCCAAAAACTGGAAGCACAAATGATGAAGCCACAGGTTCTGCGGGAAGACTGCGGCTTATGTCGCAGAGTGATTCGAGAGACCAATCTCGGCCATATCTTTTTTTGATGTGGGCTTGCGGGGAAGTATAGCGGCTGGAATCGCAGTGCAAGCAGGATGGGTCGGCTACTTCTACATGAGTTAGTAGGTAACTCACTAGGCTCTACATCCTTAATTTCGATCAGGTCTATTTTGTTGCTTCAAGCTGAGCATCATTCGTTTCGATCCATGCTTCCAATTTTCTAATTTTCGATACCGACACTTCGTTATATTCATGCTCAAAGATTTTCATGCACAGCAGCATATATTCCTGATGCATTCCAGAATGCATGCTGGGAAATTTGTTTGAGAATGTAGTTATATGATTTTCAAAGTCAATTGACGAATAACCAATGCATATCCCTTCATGATTTGGGTGCGAACTTTCTGAAAGGTCTGCATATAATTTCATCATGCCTGGATAAGACTTATCACATTTCTCAAGTACCGTTACTATATTGATAGATTTATGTTTTGTCGTTTCGTTTCTTGAGCCCAGCAGCAGCACAGATGTTTTGTCACCGAATGCATGAAAATCCAACGATCCATCCAAAACACTAGTGTTGAGTTGGTTAAGATAGATGAGCGTTGCCAGTGTCTCAAATCCACTCCGTAGTAAGATGCGAGCACCCAGTGCATATCCTTGCTGATGTAATGTGTACGACTGAGTTAGCAAGTCATGAAGCCGCCAGAAAACAGTTTCTCTCAAAATACGAGAACGATAAAGCGCCTTCCACTTATAGGCGGTTGGGCTGATTGAAATCAAGCCTGCCAGAGGCACCTCTTTAGGTAGAGAATTTTTCCAGTTTTCAAGCGTTTGTACGATCACATTCATATATTTTAGATAAATTTATCCTCATACTATCTTGGCGCATGTGAAAAGAGCTGAATAGTTCTTCGGTTTAGCAGGCTGCTGAAATACTGGTTTTCGCCCTCAAAAAGAGTTGCAAAAAGAGTACCTGACCCCTTGCCTACTTTGAAAAAATCACTTGTAGGCCGTTCTATGAGGTCGAAATTTTTCGGATTTTCCTATTCGGGAGTATTTCAGCAGCCTGTTAGAGGACTAGTTAAAAACATATATTACTAAAGTAGAAGCTATTTTATAATTTAGTGCAAGTTTTATAATTTTTAAGATTAACAATATTTGGAGAAGTAATGATTTCAGGAATTCGCGTATTTGATACCATTTTATCTACTCATAAAAATGGTGATAGCACAATCAGAAATTCAGCAGATTTCTGGAGAACTTTTTGTGCTGCTTCAGGCTGGAGATTTACTTATGAGCGCGTCCACTCTTTGGCTGATATTGAATATTTTTTTAAAAATTACATTGAAGAGGACGTGATTATTTTTAGTGGGCATGTGTGTAAAGCTGATGGTTTTATTTTATCAAATGGGGAAATAATTAATGGGACTAATAACTTTATAGTTAATCCTAAAAACCATGAAAAAATAATTATATTTTCATCATGCTTTATAGGAGGAAACAAAAAACTTGCTGAAAAAATAAAGTCTTTTTTCGGGGCTAAATATTTATTTGCTTATCAGCAAATTGTAGAAGATAGATTCTGTTTTTTGAATGAGTCGATTTTACTAATGATGATGAATAGAAATAATCGAACAACATTCACTGAAAATAAATTTTTAAATTTTCAATTACAAACTGATTTTATGAAAAATATGAATAAAAGCGGCGTGAAGAACCATCCTCTTTTAATGTTTTAGAGGATAAAAGTCGCTGATATCCAGAGCGGGAAATTAGACTTAGATTCAAATTAATTTGAATATGACCTAATCGCACTTTTCATAACTCTGTGCCTTTGAAAGAAGCACAAGTTACGAGCTACGACGATAAAATCCCCGTGCCCGCAATTCGCTTATCGCGTATTACTTTGAAGGCGGCGCATTGCCCCGGCCACCGCCCGAAGGCATTCTGGTAGTGCTTGGCCAGCCACCCGGAGCGCCTGCGCCTTTGCCGTCTGCGCCACTTCCACCGCCGCCTTTCGCGCCGCCACTGGCCCCGCCGCCGCCTTTGCCCCCGCCGCCAGTCGTGCCACCGCCAGAACCCCCGCGACCTGCGCCGCCGCTACCTTTGCTCATAGCCAACTCCTTTGCTGCGAAACCACCGGACAGGTTTTTCTGACTTGCGAACGGCCCGGCGGCGTGCCAAGCATTTAACGAACGAAACGCATCCCGTTCAGTCGTGACGATTCAATCGTAACCATTTGAATCAATCTAAGGAAGTGTTTTTGGCGCGCATGACCCTGCTGCTGCCTTACACCGAGCAGCCGCATTCGTACGGGTCATTTTTTAATTTTTTTACGCCTCTAGCGCAAGCTGAACCTACGCAAGCAGCTATTAATTTAGTAGCGTACAGGCGGCGATTGACTGGCCGAACACAGGCTGGGTTTTTCCGGTGCTGACGAGGGGTTTGCAGGCCCGGTGCTGAACTGGCCCATGAACAAGCTCGACGATGGCGAAACGCGATGGATCACGTAAGACTATGCGGTGCGCCGTGGCCGTTCCGTGGGCAGACCCAAGACGCGGCCCACCCTCAGTCTGTTGTTTGACGTGTCGAGACGGCCCTTCAAATTGCCAGGTGGATCAGCGTGGCAGGGTGTCTTTATGGGCTTTTTCAGCATCGTCAGCCGGCGTCGTGCTGTCCGAACTTGCCATCGCCCCCGCGCCAGCGCCGCCCATTGCACCGGCCACCGCGCCGATCATGCCGCCGACCAGGATACCGACCGGGCCTGCCACCGCAGCGCCCACTGCGGCCCCTGTCGCTGTTCCCGCCACCAGACCGCAGCCGATCAGTGTGGACTTGGATTCACGCTCCGCTTCTTCAGGACTGAGGGCAACCTGCGCCGCAAGATTCGGGTCTTGCGACGGAATGCCGTGTCCGGGCACGGCTTGCTCGACAAGGTCTCCATCAACGGGCTGTGTGTCTGTTGGCTGGGGGGTAGATGAGTTCATGTGCGCTCCTGAGAAAAGTTGACGCGTCAACGGGCAGAACGCCCGTGGCAACCCCGGTTATAAGTCGCGCTGGCGGCCGCTCCCGTGAGCCAACCGACTGCCACGCTGTGGGACAAGCGTCCGTGGCACCGCTTCCTTTGACACAGGTCATGCCACACACGATGCGGGTTTGGCAATGCAGCCTGTCCCCGTGCGGGTGCGGCGCGCGCGCAAAGCCGTTTTGGCGGCAAAACTCGATAATGCCGCCATGCCTTTCCCTCAAGCCACCGACTCGCCCGCCATTGTTCTGGCCACGCTGAACGCCAAGTACATTCACGCCTCGCTCGGCCTGCGCTGCCTGCTGGCCAACATGGACCGGCATGGCGGCGCGGGATTGCGCGCCCGCACGCAACTGCGCGAATTCGTCATCCAGCAGCGGCCCACGCAAATCGTTGAAGACCTGCTGGCGCTCAATCCGCAGGTGATTGGGCTGGGCATTTATATCTGGAACGTGGTCGAAACCACGCAGGTCGTGCGCCTGCTGAAAACCCTGCGGCCCGACATCAAGATCGTGCTGGGCGGGCCGGAAGTCAGCTATGAAACCGATAGCCAGGAAATCTGCCGGCTGGCCGACCATGTGGTGACCGGCTGGGGCGACGTGAGTTTTCCCAAGCTGTGTCGCGCGCTGCTCGATGGCCCGAAGCCGCTGATGAAAGTCGTCATCGGCGAGCAGCCGGCGCTGCAAGAACTGGCTTTGCCCTACGACGAATACACGGCAGAAGACCTGGCCAAGCGCCTGCTGTATGTCGAAGCCTCGCGCGGCTGCCCGTTCAAGTGCGAGTTTTGCCTGAGTTCGCTCGACAAGACGGCGTGGGCGTTTGAGCTGGACGGCTTCATGGCCGAGATGGACACACTGTTTCAGCGCGGCGCGCGCAACTTCAAGTTTGTCGACCGCACCTTTAATTTGAAAGTCGATTTTTCGGTGCGGATTTTGCAGTTTTTCCTGGACCGGATGGCACCCGATTTGTTCGTGCATTTTGAAGTCGTGCCTGACAGCCTGCCGGACCGGCTGAAGGCGTTGATCGTGCAGTTTCCGGCCGGCTCGCTGCAGTTTGAAGTCGGCATTCAGAGCTTTAACCCCGAAGTGCAGCAGCGCATTTCGCGCAAGCAAGATAACCAAAAGACTGCCGACAACCTGCGCTGGCTGGTGGGCGAAAGCCAGGCGCATGTGCATGCTGATTTGATTTTTGGCCTGCCGGGCGAAACGCTGCAGAGCTTTGCCGACGGCTTTGACCGGCTCTATGAACTTGCGCCGCATGAAATCCAGTTCGGCATTTTGAAGCGCCTGCGCGGCACGCCCATCACGCGGCACACGGCAGACTTTGCAATGGCTTACGACCCGCAAACGCCGTACACGATTTTGCAGACCTCGACGATTGGCTTTGCGACGATGCAGCGCATCCAGCGGTTTGCGCGCTATTGGGAAATGGTGGCTAATTCAGGCCGGTTTTCTGCGGCGCTGCGCTTGCTGCTGCGCGATGACGCGGAGGCGGCGGGCTCGGCATTCGGGCATTTTCTGGCTTTCAGCGACTGGCTCTGGCGCACCACCGCCAAGACGCATGAATTTGCGCTGGAAAAGCTGGTCGATGTATTGTTTGACCACTTGACGACGGTGCGCGGTCTGAACGATGACGCGGTTCGCGCCGCCTTGCTGGCCGACTACCGCGCCAGCGGGGCGCGTGGCCGGCCGCAATGCCTGGCTGATCTGTTGAGCGCCGAGCGTTCGGCCTTGCCGGCGGGAGCGGTCAAGCGCCGGTCTGAGCGGCAAGAGCGCCATGTCAGCCAGCAAACCCACCGCGACGCGATTCAGAAAGCGGCTGCAGCGGCTTAATCTGATGTCGTGGTGAATGTGCGTGCGGACTGGCGGGCCGTTGATATATCTCAAAAGTTTTTATCGGGACGGGGCTAGATTTCAGAGGGTCATCTTCTGAACCATGGAGTCATCATGAAACATCCCTTTTCAGTTGTCAGCCTGGCCCTGCTTGCGGCCATTTCCAGTGTGTCGTGTGACAAGTTGCGGCCGCCGATGCCGGAATTGCAAAAACCTGCTGCAACGGCAGACCAGGCGGGTCCGCAGGAGGGCGAGCGCACGGCGTTTGCGCAAGCTGCGCAAAAAGAGCTGGATGAACTGAAAGTGGCCATTACCGAATTCAAGGTAAAGGCCGAAGTCTCCGGCGCCGCCACAAAAGCCCGGCTGGCTGACGAAGTGAAGCAGCTTGAAGTCGAGATGGACGAAGCGCAGGAGCGTCTGGGCGCCGTGAAAACAGCCACGCTGGCGTCGTGGAATCAGGTGAAAGAGAACTTCAGCAGCTCGCTTGAAAAACTCAAGAGCGGCGTCGAGAATTTTCGCAAAACGGCTGTTTGAGTCCGGTGGCTTGAGCCGGTTTGGCCTGGCGTCACCGGCTTTGCAATGACCTGCCTGCTTGAAAGGCAGGCGAACATTTTTTAATTTCCAGAAGTTAAAGGCAGGAGCAGGACATGCTGAAAATATTGATTGCGGTGGATGGTTCTGAACACGCAGAACGGGCGATGGCGGCTGTTGGCAAGATGGCCCGCGCTTCGCTCGAACTGGAGGCGATATTGCTGTGTGTCAGCCCTGAGCCGCTTTTTTACGGAAGCTACAGCGCCGCCACCCTTCAGAAAATCGAAGCCGAGCAGGACATTCAGCAAAACGTCATCCTGAAGCTGGCAATGGAGCAGGCCAGTGCTGCGGGGCTCAAAGTGAGTGAATCCGTCCGCGCGTATGGCGTGATTGCCAATGAGATCGTGCGGATAGCAAAAGACCGGCAGGTTGACCAGATCGTCATGGGGACACGCGGCATGGGGGCCATGGGCAACCTGTTTATCGGCTCGGTCGCACAGGCGGTGATCCATCAGTCATCGGTTCCGGTGTTGCTGGTCAAATAGATTCAGGCTGACACGGTGTCGCTTTTGTCGTCACCGGCCCGCGCGCTGACAATAGCGCCATGAACCTCGAAACGACTGCACCTTCTGCCTTGCCGCGCTTTTGGGCCGACCTGAAAAGCCCCGACTTTGCGCGGCTTGACCTGGCCCGCTGCATTGCCGTGCTGCCGGTGGCGGCCATCGAGCAGCATGGGCCGCACTTGCCGCTGAATGTTGATACGACGCTAGTCAATGGTGTCATCAAAGCTGCGCTGCCACATTTACAGGCTGATTTGCCAGTGCTGTTTTTGCCGACGCAATCCATCGGTTTCAGCCTTGAACACACGCGTTTTGCCGGCACGCTGACGCTGAAAGCCGAAACCGTGATCCGGCTCTGGACCGAGCTGGCCGAGTCGGTGGCTGCCACGGGCGTGAAAAAGCTGGTGCTGCTCAATTCGCATGGCGGCAATGTCGGGCTGATGGATGTCGTGGCGCGCGACTTGCGTACGCGTCTAAGCATGCTGGTGTACAGCGTCAATTCATTCAATCTGCCGCTCAAGGACGAAAACGGGGCGTCGGTGGCGGACCGGTTCAGCGCGCATGAACACCGTTTTGGCATTCATGCCGGCGAGATGGAGACCTCGATGATGCTGGCGCTGCAACCCGGTCAGGTTGATATGGCGAAGGCGCGGAATTTTCATTCGACCTCGCAAGACCGCTCTGAGCGCTTCAGCATTCTGGGCGATGGCCGCAGCGCCAAGCTGGGCTGGCAAATGCAGGACTACAACCCGCACGGCGCAGTCGGCAACGCTGCTGCTGCTACGGCAGAAAAAGGCCATGCGTTATTGGGGGCAATGGGCCGCAGCCTGGCGCAGTTGCTGGCTGAAATTGACCAGTTGCCGGCCGATACCCTGCGTGATCACACGGCGTTGTAAGCCAAAGCCGCTGCCTTGCGCAGGTGCATAAAGTCAGTCAGCACAAGCCTAAAAGCCGATAACCGATTGTTACGGTGAAGGGCGGTTTTTGGGGCTTTCAGGGTCGGCCGCCGGCACTACCATCGGGCTTTTACCCTCTTCAAGGAGCGCATCATGGGATTAATGGATCTGCTGCAGCAAGCACTGAACGGCAACAGCAACAGCAACAGCAACACCAACGGCAATAACAATGCCGAAACGCATTTCGACCAGGTCGCCAAACAGGCGTCACCCGACCAGATGGCGGACGGCCTGGCCGCCACCATGCGCTCCAAAGACACGCCGCCTTTTTCCGAGATGGTCTCCAGGATGTTCGGCCAGTCGTCGCCAACGCAACAGGCGGGCTTGCTGAACCGGATACTGACGGCACTGGGGCCCACTGCCGCTGCGGCGCTGGCGGGCGGCGCGCTGGGCAAGGTGTTGCCTGCCGGCCAGTCGCAGGTCACGCCCGAACAGGCTGCCCAGCTGTCGCCCGCGCAGGTCAGCGCGATTGCCGGAGAAGCCGAGCAAACCCATCCGGGCGTGGTTGATCAGGTCAGCCAGTTTTATGCCGAGCATTCGGGCCTGATCAAAGTACTGGGTGGCGCGG
Organism: Polaromonas sp. CG_9.5; assembly: GCF_035984465.1. Classification (NCBI taxonomy): domain Bacteria; kingdom Pseudomonadati; phylum Pseudomonadota; class Betaproteobacteria; order Burkholderiales; family Comamonadaceae; genus Polaromonas; species Polaromonas sp. CG_9.5. The sequence goes on along the minus strand of NZ_JAXCHR010000002.1, from coordinate 16,846 downwards.
CGCTGGCGGTGGCGCTGGCCAGAATGAAGAACAATCTGGACAATCCGCGCTGAGCTGCCGGGTTCGGAAACAGGGCGGGGCGGTCGTAAGAGCCGTCTGCCTAAAGACCAAACCCCCAAGCCAGGGGTAAGCAGCTTGGGGGTTTGTACCGCGGGCCTGGCGGGTAAGCTGGCTGCGGTGTGAAACAAGTATCGGCCAGGCAGCGCCGAAGGATATTCTTGATTTGCCGGTTAATTTCATTAATCCAGATTAATTTTCTGTAAAAAAAGAAATATCGGATAAATTATCTGTATGGATAATTTAGACCGAAAAATTCTTCAGGTGCTGCAAGCTGACTCGCGCACCAGCCTCAACGATATTGGCCAGGCCGTGGGGCTGAGCCCCTCGCCGTGCTGGGGCCGCATCAAGAAAATGGAAGAAGCCGGCATCATCGAGGGCTACACCGTGCGGCTCAATGCGCAGGCGCTGGGGCTGGGCGAAACGGTGCTGGTGCAGGTCACGCTCGACAGCCATTCCGACAACACGCTGGAAAAGTTTGGCGAAACGCTGGCGGCCATTCCCGAAGTGATCGAAGCCTGGCTGGTGTCGGGCGAATACGACTACCTGCTGCGCATTGCCGTCAAAGACACCAAAGACTACGAGCGGCTGCTGCGCGAGCGGCTCTACAAGATTAAGGGCATACGCCACAGCCAGTCGAGCTTTGTGCTGCGCACGCTAAAAAAAGCCGACTTGCCTTTGCTGTCGGGCTGACGGGCAGGCAGTGCTTTTGATTCACGGCGAACGAAACGCTGTCCGCCCCAAATCGGCCCGAGCGATGCAACGCGCAGCACCAGGTGAAACACCGACATATTTCTGCGCCACTGACTGATAGCGGCTGGCCCACCCTGCAGTCAAAGTAACGCAACAGTTTTACTGCTGATTCGCGCCCGTATCGGCCCCTGTTTTCAAGGAGATTTTCCATGCATCCACGCAGTTTTTATTTCAGCCGCTGCCGCACAAGCGCCTTGTGCCTGGTCATGCTGGGAGGGCTGGCCGCATGCGGCGATGCCTCCATGCTGCAATTGAACGCCGACGTGGGCGCCAGCCCAACCCTGCCGGCACCTAAAAGCACCCTGATTCCGACCGTCAACATTGCACCGGCCACCGGCTGGCCGCAAGGCATGATGCCTACGCCCATGGCCGGCTTGAGCGTCAGCGCGCTGGCCACCGGGCTGGACCATCCGCGCTGGGTGTATGCGCTGCCCAACGGCGACGTGCTGGTCGCCGAAAGCAATGCGCCGCCCAAGCCTGAAGACAGCAAAGGCATCAAGGGCTGGGTCATGAAAAAAGTCATGGCCAAGGCCGGTGCCGGTGTGCCGTCAGCCAACCGCATCACGCTGCTGCGCGGCATCGATGGTCAAGGCAAAGCCCAAACCCGCACGGTGTTCATGGAAAACCTGAATTCGCCCTATGGCATGGCGCTGGTAGGCAACGATTTGTACATTGCCAACTCTGACGCGCTGGTGAAGGTGGCTTACCAGACCGGTCAGACACGCATCAGCGAAGCGCCGGTCAAGGTGCTGGACTTGCCCGGTGGCCTCATCAATCACCACTGGACGAAAAACGTGATTGCCAGCCTTGATGGCAGCAAACTGTATGTCAGCGTCGGCTCGAACAGCAACGTCGGCGAAAACGGCATGCCGGCCGAAGAAGGCCGCGCTGCCATTTGGGAAGTGGACGCGAAAACCGGCACGCACCGGGAATTTGCCACCGGCCTGCGCAACCCGAACGGCATGGGCTGGGCGCCTGAAACCGGTGCGCTCTGGACGGTAGTGAACGAGCGCGACGAAATCGGCAGCGACTTGGTGCCTGACTACCTCACGTCGGTCAAAGACGGCGCTTTCTACGGATGGCCGTACAGCTATTACGGCCAGAACGTGGACGTGCGCGTCAAGCCGCCACGCCCCGACCTGGTGGCAAAAGCGATTGCGCCGGATTACGCACTGGGTGCGCACGTAGCACCGCTGGGCATGGCTTTTTCAGCCGGCAACGCGTTGCCGCCGTCGCTGGCCAGCGGCGTGTTTGTCGGCGAGCATGGTTCCTGGAACCGCAAGCCGCTCAGTGGCTACAAAGTGGTGTTCGTGCCGTTCGCCAAGGGCCAGCCTGCAGGGTTGCCGGTCGATGTGCTGACCGGATTCTTGAGTCCTGACGGCAAAGCCTACGGTCGCCCGGTCGGTGTGGCGATGGACAAAGGCGGCGCACTGCTGGTAGCGGACGATGTGGGTAACGTGGTCTGGCGTGTCAGTGGCACGGCTGCGAAGTGAGCTTGCAAGGCGCTTTGTCAAAGGTTTGACGCAGTTTTTTAGCCAAACAGGCCGCTTGCGCAAACAGGACGTGCGCAAGCTGCTATTTAATTGATAGTAAATTTGCGCCGCAAGCCAGCGCTGCAGCGGCGCAGTCGCCCCGCTCAGTCAGGCAAAAGTCACCCAGTCCGCATAGTCAGGCGCATCCAGATGCGGCAGCGTGTTGAACGTTACCAGCCGCTGGCGCTTGGGCGTAAACCCAAACTCCGTCACCGAGGAATTGCGAATGGCCAGATTCAGCTCAATCGTCGTTTCGGGGCTGGTGCCCAGCACATGACCGACGGCTGTGGAAATCGGCCCGCCGCTGGACACCAGCAGCACATTGCCTTGACAGTGGGTGCGAATGTATTCCAGCGCCCCGGTGATGCCGGCGACAAATTCGTTGTAATGGGGCATGCCGTAGGGGCTGACCACGCCGGCCATCCATTGCGCCAGGCCGTCTTTGAGCAGACGAAAGTGGTGCTTGTACAGCTCGGGCGTGTCGGGCTTGGCCAGCGGATACGGGTGAATGGTGGCAATCACGGCGGCGCTGTCGAATTCATTCAGGCCCGGCCAAAAAAGATGCGGCAGTGGCCTTGAGTCCATGCCAAGGGCCGCATCTGCTGCGCTGTTGGCGGCAGTGGGGGCGTGGCTGCTTTCAAACGTCCTCCCCATGCCTTCGCAAATGCCGGCAAGGGTCTGCACCTGGCGCTTCAGGGTGCCGCTCAAGGCGGCGTCAAACCGCACGCCCTTGTCCTTGAAATACTCGCCCAGTCGCCGGCTTTGCTGGTGGCCCATCGGGCTCAGCAGGTCATAGTCCTCTGCGCCAAACGAAGCCTGGCCGTGGCGTACCAAATAAAGTGTTCCCATGCGTAAATTGTGGCGCGCAGCCGGCCGGTTTTCAGTCGCACGGGGGACGAGCACTCACGCGTTTGCCAGCACCCCGGCCAGCACGGCGCTGTCCACGTTGCCGCCGCACAGCGTCGTTCCGACCACCTGGCCGCGCAGGCTGACGCGCTCCTGCATGGCGGCGGCAAAACTGGCCGCGCCCGCGCCTTCGGCGACGTTGTGCGTGTCGGCATACAGGTCGCGCATGGCCTGCGCGACTTCTTCATCGGTCACCTGCACGATGCGCTCCAGATGTGGCCGCAAGATCGCCAGTGCCGCCTCGTCGGCCATGCGACAAGCCATGCCGTCGGCCAGCTGCGTGGTGACAGGCGCTGCCACCACGCGGCCAGCGGCCAGCGAATCGGCATACGTCGTGGAGTGTGCACTGACGACGCCCACGATGCGCAGCTTGCGCCCCAGCGCCAACTTGGCCGCAATGGCGGCGCAAGCGCCAGAACCCTGGCCGATGGGCACATAGACCACATCAAGCTGCGGCACGGCCCGCATGAATTCCCACCAGTAGGTCGCCACGCCGCTCAGCAAATCGGCATGAAAGCTGGGCACCATGTGGGCGCCGCGCTGCGCGGCCAGTTGCTGGGCGAACTCGCGGCTTTCCTGAAAATCTTCACCGTGTTCGATGAGCGTGACGCCCAGCGCCCGCATGGCGGCATTTTTCTCGTGCGAATTGCCGTGCGGAACGACGATGGTGCAGGCCACGCCATGCGCTCTGGCAGCCCACCCGATGCTCTGGCCGTGGTTGCCCCGCGTGGCGCTGACAACTTCTGCGGGCATGGGGCCACTTTTTTGTAGCGCCTCAAAATAGGTCAGCCCGCCGCGAATCTTGAACGCGCCGACCGGCGTGTGGTTTTCATGCTTGATCCAGCAATCGGTGCCCAGCCGCTGGCTCGACAGGCCCCAGCGGTATTGCGGCGTCGCCTGAAATTCGCGGTACACGGTGCGGGCGGCGTGTTCTATTTGCTGCAGGCTGGGCAGGGCGGCGAGGGGCATCTAAAGTCCTTTGGATTCAAGCGTGACAAGGCCGCGCGGCGTTTGCAGGGTGGCGACAAGGTTGGGCGGGCCGGCCATGACCTCTAGCCCGCCAGCCCGATGGCGTTGTAGGCGGCCTGCAACGCCTCGTGGCGTGGGTGGTGCGCCTGCAGCGAGTGCAGTGTCAGACCCGAGGGTGGCATGCTGGCGCTGGGGTGTATCTCGCTCCATTCGATCAGCGTGGGCAGCATGCCGTAAAACAGGCGCTGGCCGTCCTGGCGCACGGTAATGCGCCACTGCAGCAGGCCGTGCGGGGTGGGGCGCGAAGCCTGCAGCACCTGGCCCCGGTCCAGTCCCAGGCCGGCCAGCGCCGCCACGCCAGCCTGTGCCTGCGCGGTGCGGGCGACGATGTGCCCGAGCCGCGGCCCATCTGTTGCCAGCCGCCGCTGCATTTTCGCGCAGTCCATGTCAAACCAGCGCCTGGCGCTTGGTGGGCGGACGCTGACAGCTCCTGGATTAATAGCAATAATTTCCAGGTAAGCCTGCGGATAAAGCGCTGACGCCATGCTCAAAAGCCGGTTGTGCGTGCCCATCAGCGCATGCTCGCCGCCCGGTCCGGGCGTCACGCCCAGCACGGCTTCACACCACTGCGTGCCTTCGTCCAGGCTGCTGGCCAGCACCACCAGATGGTCCAGGGTCGCCTGCAGCGGCGCAACACAGGGGGAAGTTTTGATCATGATGCTTGGCTGATGCTGGATTACAGCGTGACCTGGCCGTCAATGCAGGTCACCGATTCGCCGCCGACCCAGACCTGGCCCTGTGCATCGCGCGTCAGGTCAACCTGTCCGGCGCGGCCCAGACAAACCCCTTGCGAGGCCAGATAACGTTCTGGTATGCGGCCTTCGGCCATCAGCCATTGCGCCAGACTGGCGTTCAGGCTGCCGGTGACCGGGTCTTCGGTGATGCCGATGCCGGCGGCAAAAGCGCGTACTTCCAGATCAGGCGCGGCGCTGAGGGTTGCCTTGGGTGCAGTGTCAAAAGCGCGCGCTTCCCGGTTGGCGCGTCCTATCAGCGGCGGGGCGTCTTCGGGCAGGTAAATGGCGGCTACGCCGACATCCACGCCCAGTTGTTCAAGCGCCCGGTGGTCAGGCGCCAGTTGCAACACGGTCTCCGGGCTGTCCAGCAACAGCCCCAGCCAGACCGGGCCGTTGTCGAGCGTTTGTGCGGCCAACATCTGCGCTGGCTGCACGCCGAGTGCCGCCGCAACCTGCGCCAGCAGCGCGGGGCTGGGCGTCGAGCGCTTGAGGGCGGGCGCGGCAAAAGCCAGGCGCTGCGTGCCCGCCTCGCGCCGAATTTTGACCAGGCCGACGCCGCATTCCTGCACGATAAATTCGGCGCTTTTGGGCTGGCCGCCGGCTTGCAGCCAGCTGTGGCAACTGCCCAGCGTCGGGTGGCCGGCAAACGGCAGTTCGCCGCCGGGCGTGAAAATGCGCACCCGGTAGTCAGCCGATGCGTCGGTGGGCGGCAGCAAAAACGTGGTTTCCGACAGCTGCGTCCAGCGGGCAAAACGCTGCATGGCGTCGTCACCCAGTCCGCTGCCGTCCAGCACCACGGCCAGTGGATTGCCGAAATAAGGCGTGTCAGTGAACACGTCGACTTGCTTGAACAGGCGTTGCTTCATGAAAAGGCTTTACGGGTGAGGTTGGGGGGGCGCATCAGGCGGGAGATCGTGCAGCGGCGCAGGGCGGGCCAGCTTTTGGACGGCCCAGACCTGCTTCAATGGCTTGCTGCGGCGGCTTCGGTTTCAGCCTGCTGCACTGGTACCGGCAAGCCGGCCTGCATGGCGCGAATTGCCTCGGCCAATGCGGCGATGCCGGTGTCAATCTGCGCCACGCTGGCCGTGACAAACGACAGGCGAAGTGTGCGGGCGTCGGCCTGGTCGGCATAAAACGCCCAGCCAGGCACAAAAGCCACGTTGCGCTCAACCGCTTGCGGCAGCAACTCGATGGCGTTCATGCCTTCGGGCAAACGCGCCCATAAAAACATGCCGCCGGCTGGCGTGTTCCATTCGACACCCTCGGGCATTTCGCGCTGCATGGCGGCCAGCATGGCGTCGCGCTGCGATTTGTACAGCGCGCGGATGGTCGGCACATGGCGGTCGAGGAAGCCGTCCTTCATCACCTCGGCCACCAAACGCTGGTTAAAACCGGGGCTGTGCAAATCAGCCGCCTGCTTGGCCTGCAGCAGTTTCGGAAAAATCGATGCCGGTGCAATCATGAACCCCAGCCGCAGCCCCGGTGCCAGTACTTTGGAGAAAGAACCCAGGTAAATGCAGCCTTCGGGGTTGCGCGCCGTCAGCGGCAATGGCGGCGGGGTGTCAAACCACAGGTCGCCGTAGGGGTTGTCCTCGACCAGCGGCAGGCCCAGCCGGGCGGCTTCCTGGCTCAGGGCGGCGCGGCGCTCTTCGGGCATGGTGCGGCCGGTCGGGTTCTGGAAATTGGGCAGCACATAAAAGAAGCGCGCGCCTTCGGCTTTGGCGCACAGGTCGGCAATGTCCACGCCGCCGTCGTCGCTGGCCACGCTGACAATCTCGGGCTCCATCGGCGTGAAGGCTTGCAGCGCGCCGAGGTAGGTGGGCGTCTCAACCAGCACGCGGCTGCCTTCGTCAATCAGCACCTTGGCAATCAAGTCCAGCCCTTGCTGCGAGCCGGTGGTGATCAGCACCAGCGCCGGATCGACGTTCCACGGCAGCATCGCGGCGACCATTTCGCGCAGCGGCGCATAGCCTTCGCTGGATGCGTACTGCAGCGCGGCATGGCCGTCTTCGCGCAGCACTTTTTCGCAGGCAGCGCTGAAGTCGCTGACCGGAAAGGTCTTGGGGGAGGGCAGGCCGCCGGCAAAACTGATGATGCCGGGCTTTTCAGTGACCTTCAGGATTTCGCGGATCACCGAAGGGTTCATTTTGACGGCGCGTCGCGCTTGAGTCCATTTCATAGCTGTCTCCTTTTTTGGGCGGGTTGCCGGTCTTTGGCCACCCCAATACACAATTTCAAGTTTGCAAGGGTAACTGCCGGGGCGCGGCATTGACCGGCATTTTCTTGCCGATAAACACCGTGGCAATTACGGCCAGCGAAAAACCGACCGTGACTGCGTCCAGGCGCTCGCCCAGCAGCGGCACGGCAAACAACATCGACAAAAACGGCTGCACCAGTTGCACCTGGCTGACGCGCACCGTGCCGCCGAGCGCCAAGCCCCGGTACCAGGCAAAAAAGCCGAGCCACATCGAAAATACGGCCAGATAGGAAAAGCCCCACCAGGCGCTGGTCTTGAGCGCTGCTTGCGGCCAGCTGATGACTGACAGCGGCAAGGTCAGCGGCAGGGCCAGTACCAGCGCCCAGCAAATCACATGTTCGGCGCGCATTTGCTGCGACAGCCGGGCCCCGTAGCCATACCCTACGGCGGCGCACAGCATGGCCGCCAGCAGCAACAGGTCGGCAAACTGGATCGACAAGCCGCCGCCCGGCGTGCCCGAGCGCAGCATGGCAAACGCCACCACCAGCGCGCTGCCCACACCCGCGCACAGCCAGAACCCGCCAGAGGGCCGCTGGCGGTGCAGCAGTGCGCCCACAGCGGCCGTCGCCAACGGCAGCACGCCCACGATCACGCTGGCATGCACCGCTTCCACATGCCGCATGGCGACGGAGGTGAACAGCGGAAACCCCAGCACCACACCGCCAGCGGTGATGGCCAGCGGCAACCAGTTTTCCCGCCTGGGCAGCGGCGCGCGGGTGACGAGCAAAAATACCACCGACAGCATGGCCGCCACCACGGCCCGGCCCATTGCAATGAAAAGGCCGGACATTTGCGGCGCGTCGGGCGTGCCGACTGCCAGGCGTGTCATCGGCAGCGTAGCGGCAAAAATCACGATGCCGAGCAGGCCCAGCCACAGCCCCCGGGTGATGTCGCTCTGGCGGTGTGTCATAAAAAGAGCATCCAGACGGCAGTGACGACCAGCACGGCGGCCATGACGCGGTTGAACCACAGCAGCCGTTGCCCGCTGCCTGCCGGGCCCGAAAGCCAGTCGCGCAGCAACGAGCCGACCAGCGCATAAGTCAGGTTGCTGGCGAAGGCAAACGCCAGCATCACGGCCAGCACCACGGCAAAACGGGGGCCGGTATCGGCGCGCCCGGCAATCCAGCCGCTGACAATGGCCAGCGCCAGCATCCAGGCCTTGATGTTGACGAACTGCAGCGCTGCGCCTTGCCAGAACGTCACATTCAAACGGGCCGCGTCGGCCTGGCTGAGCTGGCGTGAACGCGAAATTTTGAAGGCCAGCCACAGCAGGTAAGCCACGCCGACCAGCTTGATGCTCCAGCTCAGCAGCGGCACGGCCACCACCAGCGCCCCCAGCCCCAGCGTGCAGACCACCAGCAGTGCGCTCCAGCCGACCGGCACGGCGCAGACAAACGGCATCGCGCGGCGCAAACCGTGGTTGGCGGCCAGCGCCGTCGACAGCGTGGTGTTGGGGCCGGGGGTAAAGCTCATTGCGGTGGCCAGCACCAGGAGCGCAGTAAATTCTTGCCAGTTCATGGGAAGTGACTTTATAGTTGAAAGCAGTACACCACCAATACAGTTAAGGGTACAAATTACCAAACTGTATTGCTCTTATTGGCAGCACACCGCATGCGTGCCCTGCACGCCCAAGGCCACCCCATGTTGATAAAAACCGCTTCGCAATCCCTGACCGAGCAACTCTGCGCCCGTTTTGCCGACCGCATCCGCAACCGCTTGCTGGCGCCGGGCGCGCGCTTGCCGTCGGTGCGGCTGTGCGCCGAGCAGCAAGGCGTGAGTGTGTCCACCGTGGTAGCCGCGTATGACCAGCTGCAGGCGCAGGGGCTGGTCGTGGCACGCCGCAATCGCGGCTTCTTTGTTCGGGATTTAGTGCCAAATACGCCTTTTGCGCCTGCTGGACGGGCGCAAGTAGCTATAAAAAACATAGTGAATGCGCCGATTGATGCCGCTGCGCTGATTCGCGGCATGTTCGAGCCCGTCAGCCACAAGCCGCAGCCCGGCATGGGCGTTTTTCCGTCTGACTGGCTGGAAACTGCCTTCATGCCGACGGCCATCAGAAAGGTCACCAGCGCCAGCGCCTTGCGGGATGTGTCGCTCCATTACGGCGAACCCAAGGGCGACATGAGCCTACGGCGCGCGCTGTCGCAAAAGCTGGGCACGTTCAATCTGCATGCCGACCCTGGGCAGATCATCACCACCGTTGGCGCCACCCATGCACTGGACATCATCAGCCGCACCGTGCTGCGCGCCGGCGACTGCGTAATGGTCGAGGAGCCCGGCTGGGCGGTGGAGTTTGCCCGGCTCGATGCGCTGGGGATGCGGATTTTGCCGGTGCCGCGCCGTGCTGATGGGCCCGATCTGGCCGTGATGGCGCAGTATTGCCAATTGCACAGCCCCAAGCTGTTTGTCAGCGTCAGCGTGTTTCACAACCCGACCGGCTACTGTTTGACGCCGGGCAGCGCCCACCGCGTGTTGCAGCTGGCCAGCCAGCACAATTTCTACATTGCCGAAGACGACACGTACAGCCATCTGGCACCCGACCATGCCACACGTTTGTCTGTGCTGGACGGCCTGCAACGCACGATTTATGTCAGCGGTTTTTCCAAGATTCTGGCGCCCGGCTGGCGCGTAGGCTTCATGGCCGCGCCGCCCGATCTGGTCGAGCGGCTGCTCAACACCAAGCTGCTCGGCACGCTGACCACGCCCGCGCTGCTGGAGCGGGCGCTGGCCTGGTGCATTGACCAAGGCCAGTTGCGCCGGCATGCCGAACGCATCCGTACGCGGCTTGACCAGGCGCGGGCCCGCAGCGTCAAGCTGGCGCTGGCGCACGGCTGCACCTTTGCCGCCGAGCCCGCAGGCCTGTTTGGCTGGGTTGAAACGGGTGTGGACACCGATGCCCTGGCGCAGCGCATGCTTGATGAGGACTATCTGATGGCGCCCGGCGCCCTGTTCCATGCGGTGCGCAAACCCAGCACCCTGATGCGTATCAACTTTGCGACCACGCAAGACGCCGCGTTCTGGCGCGTATTTGCACGGCTGCGGGACGGCATGCGCTGACCTGTGCCGGGTCATCGAGCGCATTCAAAGCGGTTTTTACGGGGTGCCCACGTTGGCAATGGCTTACTTTTTCAAAATATGTTTTTATTTTGTTACTTATAACCAAGAAAAATCAACCTAACAAATAAGTAACAAAAAGTATAAAAATTTCCTAAATGGCCTTTAAGCGTTGCCTTATGGCGGTATTTCAATGAATTTTGTGAGATTTGCCGTGTTTCTCATGTTTATTTAGTCGGGAAGAGTGCTTTCTTCAGGTGGCTAACATGCAGTTACGTACTTTTAAAACTAATGTCACATCAGTAACAATTTGCACGAAAGCCGCTAAAGGCTAATCGCAGTGGGTTACCTGATATGTCTCATGACTGGAAACCCACCCGATGAAACCACTTCTGAATCTTTGTTTTGTAGTCGCCGCGCTGGCTTTTGGACAGGCTGCGCTGGCGCAAACACCCGCCGTTACTTCCACCCTCAGCGCGCAACGCGTGGAAATGGTCGACGGCAAAGCGGTGCTTAAGCCGGCTGTCCAGAGCAAGCCAGGCGAAGTCATTGAATACAGCGGCGCCTACCGCAACAGCGGCGCAACACCTATCGAAAAACTCCAGGCCGTCGTGCCCGTACCCGTCGGCACCACGTTCATTGCGGGTAGCGCCCAGCCGGCGTCGGCCCAGGCTTCTACCGACGGCACGCGTTTTGCGGCCATGCCGCTGGTTCGCATGGTCAAGCAGGCCGACGGCACCGAGCGCAAGGAAGCCGTTCCACTGGCTGAATACCGCGCTTTGCGCTGGGATGTGGGCACGCTGGGCGCGGCTGCCAGCACCGTGGTCAGCCTGCGCGTACGCATTGACACCCCTGTCGCCGCTGCTGGCACCAAACCCTGAAAATTTTTGAGTTTTATGTGATAGCGCTGAGCCCGACGGCCCGGCGCTGAACGTTTGCATGTTCGTTGTTCGTTGTTTTTTTTATTTTTTGAATCCAGGAGAAAACCCACCATGTATGCCCATCCCATCAGTCCGCACTCGTTGCGCCTGCCCCATTTCTTCACCAGATGGCTGGCAGCTTTGTTTGCTGTCTTTTTGCTGGCGCTGGCCGCCATCCCGGCACATGCTGCAGCGCCTGCTGCAGGCGCGTCCATCAGTAACCAGGCGTCAGCCAGCTACACCGACGGCTCGAACGTCCCGCGCACAGTGACCTCCAACGTGGTCAGTACCACGGTGACACAGGTCGCCAGCTTGACCCTGACGGCTCCTGGCAACCAGACCGCCACGCCAGGCAGCGTTGTCTATTACCCGCATACCCTGACCAACACGGGTAACGGTTCGGACACGTTCAACCTGACGGCTGTCAGTGCAGGAACGCCGTTCCAGATGACGAATGTGCAGATCTTTGCCGACAACGGCAGCGGTCAGCCTACTGGCCTGGCCATTACGTCTACTGGCCCTATTGCTGCAGGTGCTGCGTTCAAGTTCATCGTGGTTGGCACCTTGCCTGTTACGGCAACGGCAACGCAAACCAATGTGATTACGGTCAACGGTGCCAGCGCTTTGACGCCGGCCCAGAATGCATCGAACATCGATACCACCACCGTCACCACCAACGCTGTGGTCACGCTGACGAAAGCGGTCAGTGTTGCCAGTGGCCCTTCGCCGGCGAATGCCGCAGCGCAGGTGCCTTACACCTACACCCTGACCTACACCAATACCGGTAACAGCGCGGCAACTTCAGTCGCCATTTCCGACGTGGTTCCTGCTGGCATGACTTATGTCGCAGGTTCTGCACGCTGGAGCGTGACAGGTGGTTCTACGGCACTGAGCGATACCAATGGTTCCTCAGGCACTTCGCCAAACACCCTGACGTCTTCCTACACTACTGGCACCAAGACCTTCCTGGCGACGCTGGCGCAAGTGACGCCCGGTCAGTCGGGCACCTTGTCCTTCCAGGTCAAGGTTGACGTTGCGACGGCCCCGGGCGTCATCAACAATACCGCCACCACGTCCTACAACAACGGCAGCGGTGCCAACACAGGTTCGGGCACGTCCAACACCGTTCCCTTCACCGTGACGCAAACGGCGAACGTGACCTTGACTGGCGCCACCGTGACAAGTCCTGCCGCTCCAGGCTCTACCGTCAGCTTCACCAACGTGGTGACCAATACCGGTACCGGCATTGACACCTTCAACATCACTTTGGGTGCGACCAATAACTTCCCTTCGGGAACCACCTTCCAGTTGTTCAAGAGTGGCGGTGCCACACCGCTGGTTGACACCAACGGCGACGGCATCATCGATACCGGCCCGCTGGCCGTTGGCGCAAGCTACAACGTGATTTTGAAAGCCACGCTGCCGCCGAATGCCACCAATGCCGGTGCACCGTTCAGCATCAACAAGATCGCCACCTCGGTGTTCGATCCCACCAAGTCTGCTACCACGACTGACACGCTGACGAGCATTGCCAATGCTTCGGTTGACTTGACCAATAACTCGGTAGCGGCTGCTGGCGTGCCTGGCTTTGGCCCGGGTCCTGAAGCCACTGCACAAGTTACCAACACCACGAATCCCGGCACCACGACGGTTTTCACGCTGGTCGCGAACAACACCGGCCCATCGCCTGACAGCTTCAACTTCAGCGCCAGCACGGTGTCGGGTTTCAGTTCGTTGACACTGCCTGCGGGCTGGACGGTGACGTTCAAGGCCAACGTTGGCGGCACTTGCGCCAGCACGGGAGCAAACATCATCAACTCCGGCTCTGTAGCCGCAGGCGGCGCCGTCACGGTTTGCGCCGTAGTCACAGTGCCAGCTGGTTTTGCTGCAGGAACGAGCGATCTGTATTTCCGCGCTCAATCGCCTACCTCAGGTGTCAGCGACATCGTGCATGACGCAGTTACGGTGAACGCAGTGCGCTCGCTCAGCATCACGCCTAACGGCGCAGGCCAGACCTACCCAGGCGGCTCGTATGTCTACAGCCACACGCTGACCAACAACGGTAACGTGGCTGAAGGCAACGGCACGGTCAGCGCCGTCGCTTTGGCTGCTGCGAACAACCAGTCTGGCTGGACTTCGACGCTGTACTACGACAGCAACGGTAACGGTACCCTGGACGCGACTGATCCGTTGATCACTGGTGCCCTGAATGCTGTGTTGGCTACGGGTCTTGCGCCTGGCCAATCCATCACCATTTTCGACAAGGTGATTGCTCCGAGTGGCTCCGTTCCTGGTGCCGTGAATGCAACGGTTATCACGGTGACCACAACCAACGGTACCAATAACTATGTTGTCGCCGCGCCAGTGCCTACCGTTGCCACGGACAGCACGACGGTTATCGCCGGTAACCTGACTTTGACCAAAGCCCAGTCTCTTGACACGGCTTGTGCAGGTGCAACAGGCTCGACGGTTTACACCTCCGGCAACTTGAACGCCAAGCCCGGTGAATGCGTGCTGTACCAGATTACGGTCACCAATGTGGGCTCTGCAGATGCCACCGCAGTGGTCGTGTCTGACGTGACACCGACCTACACGAAGCTGAAAAACCTGGCTGCTTCGTCACTCGGCACCGTTACCGGCCCTTCTGCCGGTCAGACGGGCGCTGTCACAGCCACTATCGGCACGCTCACCTCCAGCCAGGCGGCTGTGGTGACCTTTGGTGTGCAGATCGACCAATAACAAGGTCGTGAGCTTCTAGCGGAGGGGGGCAAAAGCCTCCCTCCGCTTTTTAGAAACCAGCCGCAATGTGGCTTCTAAAAAGCGGCCAACCGTCTACCAGCCCTTACCCGTTCACCCCTTCATGCTCTTTCGTCTGCTTCGCAAGCTCTTGCCCTTTTGCCTGTTGCTGGTCTTGTTGACCGCAGCACAGGCTGGGCCCGCGCCTGCAGGCACCGTCATCAGCAACACCGGAACTGGGAGTTACGTGGATTCAGCCTCCGGCCTGTCGGTGCGTCTGAAATCCAATACCGTCAACACCACCATTACGGTGCTGGAAGCCTTGACACTGGCCGCCAACCAGACAGTGCTGGCGGCCAGTGGCACTTCATTCGCCATCAGCCATACGCTGACCAATACCGGCAATGCGTTGACCACCTACCGCATCACGGCCAGTGTCAATGCGGGCAGTGCGTTTACGCCTTTGGGCGTGCAGGTGACCCAGGACACCAATTCCAATGGCCGTGTCGATGCGGGCGAGCCCGTTATTCTTGCGGGCGGTGGCATTTCACTGGTACCCGGGGCCAGCGTCAATTTGCTGCTGACCGCGCAAGCGCCCGCAACGAGTACGCCGGGGCAGACCGCACAACTGGTGATTGCGGCTGTGAGTTCGTTGCAGGGCGTCAGTGCCAGCAATACCGACACGGTAACGCTGACCACCGGAGCTGCGATTGTGGCAACTTTGGCCGCATCGGCGACCACCGCTGCTCCTGAAACGTTGCTCGGGTTGACTGCCAGCGCAGTCAACAATGGCAGCTCAATTGCTGCGCCAACGGCGGTTACGCTGAACAATGCGCCAGCCACCTTGTTTGTGCTGCGGGTACCGGTTCCCGTCAATGTGACCTTTGCATCCGCCCAGACGCCAGGCAATTCTGGCGTGCAAGTGCTCTACCATCTGCTGGGCAGCGCCGCCGACAGCTATGTCACCAGCTTGCCAGTGGGCGCCGTGGTGGATGCTGTGGCCTGGGGCGTTGCCAGCCTTGCGCCAGGCGCTAGATTGCAAGGGCAGTTCACTGTTACTGTGAACGCCAATGCTGCGGGCATGATTGCCGGCACGGCCTATACCGACTGGACAGACCAGGGTGCGCACTTAAGCACAGGCAGCAATACCGTGGTGTTGCCTCTGCCTTCAAGAGCAGCGAAAATTTCTTTTTATACCAATACAAGCTACCTAGCCTCCGCAATCCAGAGCCTGACCGGCCGCCCGTTGTTTGTACAAGTGGACGCGGCCACCTGCAATACCAGCCCGACCCAGATCAATACGACACCTGTGACGCTGGTCAGCCAGCTCACCGGCGATACGGAAACCTTTACTGCGGTCGAAACGGGGGTCAATACCGGCTTGTTTCGTATCTTGCCCAACGTGCCGACGGCCAACGCTGCACTCCATGTCGTGGCCTCGGGCGACGGCATTCTGGAGGTGCTGCGCGATGATGTGGTCAGTGCGACCCTCACCGCCTGTGGCGGCATTTCCGTTTCGGCGACCACCACCTTGCTGATCGACCCCAGCGGCGTGGTGTACGACAGCAAGACCAACCAGCCGGTGGCCGGCGTGACCGTGCAACTGATCGATGTCACCGGCGCGGGCAATGGCGGAAAAGCAGGCGCTGCAGCGAGGGTGTTTTTGCCTGACGGCGCATCAGCCCCGAGTCAGATCGTCACTGCGCCCGATGGCAGTTTTGCCTTTCCGCTGGTGGCGCCCAGCACTTACAGGGTGACGCTGGGCACGCTGGCGGGTTATGCGTTTCCCTCGAAAATGCCGGCAGCGCTTCAGCCGGCAGGACGCCTGATTGATGCGCAAGGTTCTTATGGCAAAGAGTTCATCATTGCCAGCACAGACCGAGCGCCGGTGCGGTTTGATGTGCCGCTTGACGCTGGCGCGACCGGCGGGCTCTTCATTAAAAAAACAGCCAACAAGACCACGGCCGAAGTGGGTGATTTTGTCGACTATTCAGTCGAGTTCAACAATGTCACTGCCGTGCGGCTCCCCGCCACCGTGGTCAATGACAGCCTGCCAGCGGGTTTTGCCTATATGCGGGGAACGGCCAGGCTCAACGGCATGCCACTTCCTGACCCCACAGGCGGAACCGGTCCGGGGCTGCAGTTTTCGCTGGGACTTGTGGCCGTGGGCGCCAAGCCGGTCTTGACTTATCGCGTTCGTGTGGGCGCTGGCAGTCAGGGTGGCAATGGCGTGAATACGGCGCAGGCGGCAAGCGGCAATGTCTTGTCCAACAATTCGAGCATTCGCGTTCAGGTAGTTGGCGGTGTGTTTTCAAACAAAGCCTATCTTATTGGCAAGGTGTTTGCCGACTGCCGCCAGAACGGCATCCAGGACGCGGGTGAACCCGGTATTCCGGGTGTACGACTCTATCTGGAGGATGGCACCTACGCAGTGACCGATGAAGAGGGAAAGTACAGCCTGTATGGTTTGACACCGCGCACCCATGTCGTCAAGGTCGACAGCACCACTTTGCCCGCAGGCGCTACGCTCGAAGTGTTGAGCAACCGCAATGCGCTGGATCCGGTCAGCCGGTTTGTTGACCTGACGCACGGCGAATTGCAGAAGGCGGATTTTGCGATTGCCGAATGCACGCTGGGCATTCGTGAGCAAGTCGCGGCACGGCGCAAGGCGCTGAGTGCGCCCAACGAAGTCGTGCAGGCTGCAGGTCTTTTGCTTTCATCTGCCGCTTTGCCGGTGGCTGTAGATGGACGTACGCTGCCTTCCAGCGGCATCTGACCTTGCCCCCAGAAAACGTATCCCTTGCTGAGTGGTTCAATTCAGACAAGGAAAACGAAAATGACAAAGACATCAAGGGCCAAGTACACGCT